>NZ_JBDNJQ010000024.1:0-64599 GCF_051172895.1 Nostoc sp. CALU 1950
AGAAGGCTTCTTAGTTGTACTGAGTTTTTTCAGAAATCAAATATGAGTCCTATAGCAGCTACATCTTTTTGTTCAAGTTAACAATAATAAACCAAGTATATGCAGAGTTTTAAAAGTCAAGAGAGCTTAGTTACAGAAAAATCCTACACTCGTGCAGACTGGCAAGGAGGATATCAATCTCTCACCCAAGAATTTGATTATTGGATTGATGATATAGAAGGGCAAATTCCTACAGAATTACAAGGTACGCTGTTTAGAAATGGCCCTGGTTTACTGGATGTGAATGGGCAATCTCTTCATCACCCATTTGATGGGGATGGAATGATTAGCAAAATTACCTTTACTAACGGTCGTGCCCATTTTCGCAACCGCTTTGTCCGCACAACTGGGTATTTGGCAGAGCAAAAGGCGGGAAAAATTCTCTATCGTGGTACTTTTGGTACTCAAAAACCCGGTGGTTGGCTAGCTAATATCTTTGACTTCAAACTCAAAAATATTGCTAATACAAATGTTATCTATTGGGGTGGTAAACTGCTAGCACTCTGGGAAGGATCTGAAGCACATCGCCTCGATCCCTACACTCTTGAAACCTTGGGGAATGAATATTTTAATGGTGTTTTATCACCAGGTGACGCTTTCGCTGCACATCCCCGTTTGGAAAAAAATTGCGATCAAGATGGAGGTGCATCTTGCCTGGTAAATTTCTCGATTAAGCCAGGATTATCCACCACGATTAATATTTTTGAACTAAACCCAACGGGTGAAATTATCAGAAGCCACGCTCATAAAGTTTCAGGTTTCTGTTTTATTCACGATTTCGTAATTACTCCCAATTACTGTATCTTCTTTCAAAATCCTGTTACCTTCAATCCCATACCTTTCGCCTTGGGAATACGTGCAGCAGGAGAATGTATTAAATTTCAGCCAAATCAGCCAACTCAAATTCTAATTATTCCCCGCTTCCCTAAAGAAGGGCAAGAAGAGATGAAAATTCTGGAAACTCAGTCGGGTTTCGTCTTCCACCACGTTAATGCTTTTGAGGTGGGAGAGGAAGTTTTGATTGACTCCATTTGCTACCAAGATTTACCAGAAGTGGAACCCAAAAGTGATTTTCGACAAACTGATTTTGAGGCGAATTCACCTGGGCAACTCTGGCGATTTCATCTGAATTTAAAGAATGGGATAGTCCGACGAGAATTGATTGATAGCCGCTGCTGTGAATTTCCTAGCATACATCCGGCGAATGTGGGACGCTCTTATCGATATCTATATATAGGTGCGGCTCATGCTGAGACTGGTAATGCTCCCTTACAAGCATTGCTGAAAATTGATTTAGAGTCTGGAGAAAGACAAATATGGAGTGCTGCACCCCGTGGTTTTGTGGGTGAACCGATTTTTGTCCCGCGCCCAGGTTCCGAAAAGGAAGATGATGGTTGGGTATTAGCTTTGGTTTATGATGCTACCCATCACCGCTCAGATTTGGTAATTTTGGATGCTAGTGATTTCTCTAAAGGAGTAATAGCGCGACTACATTTGAAACATCATATCCCCTATGGTCTGCATGGGAGCTTTACTTCTGAGGTTTTTGGGGAAATTTGATTCCCTATTTGGGTGAAACCATTTTTTCGCTGGCAATAATATGCAAATCGATATTTTTGAGCAAGCGCACTAATTTTTGCGTCAAAGATCCTTTTATGAGCATTTGCCAGCGCGATCGCTGACTCTCTCCAATTACAATTTGGGTAATCCGATATTTTTCGGCAACTTCTGCGATCGCATTAGCTACGTTACTGTTGGTAACACGAATGAAAGTACCTTCAAATTCTTTACAAAGTTTCTCACATGTGTGGATATGTAAGCTTTCCTCTTTGCTAAGGAAGCGTTCTGGATCGGCAACGAATAAGGTATAAAGTGGCGCGTTCATATAGTTAGCCAGCCTCGCACCCCGGCGTAACAGTTGCACTGAGTTGGGATAGGTGGATACACATACCAAAACTCGCTCGTGAATATTACAAAATTGTCCGTTGGGAGTAGAGGCAATCGCATTTTCTTCCACGTTGTCTGCTACTTCCCGCAAAGCCAACTCCCGCAAAGCAATCAGGTTACGGCGTTGGAAAAAGTTATCGAGGGATTGTTGGATTTTTTGCGGTTCATAAATCTTTCCTTCTAACAACCGTTCTTGCAGTGTTTCCGGTGTTACATCCACTACTACTATCTCATCTGCATCATCCAGAATCCTGTCAGGAACACGCTCACGGACTATCACACTTGTAATTCTAGCTACTAAGTCATTAAGACTTTCCAAATGCTGGACATTCATTGTGGAGTAGACATCAATACCTGCTGCTAAAACTACTTCTACATCTTCGTAGCGTTTTTCACGTGGAGAACCAGGGACGTTAGTATGGGCAAGTTCATCGATTAAGACTAATTGAGGCGATCGCTTTAAAATAGCATCTGTATCCATATCCGTTAGCGTCAACTCACCACGAGGATATTGCTTACGGGGTAAAATCTCCAGTCCCTCTGCTTTTTCAGCCGTCTCTTTCCGTCCGTGGGTTTCCAAAAGCCCAACAACGACATCAATTCCTTCCTGCTTGAGTGCATGTCCCTCTTCCAGCATTCGGTAAGTTTTACCTACCCCAGGAGCCATGCCAATAAATATTTTATGCTTTCCCCGTCGTCGTGCCGGATAAAGCGAGTAACTTCCAGAATTTAAAGGTGCAGTGCCAGCCGAACCAGTATTGGTCATTTGTCCTTTGTCATTGGTCATTTGTAAGGATTTTAAGCCTATTTTCGTTTCGTAGCATAATTTGGTTTATTCCGGCCCACTTACTTAGTACTCCTACTTCATCGGAAACGAAAACAGCGCTTTACCCATGCCCAATGCCCATTTACTAATTTTGCTGACGATTAATATCTTGCAAGTCAAGAGCATAATTCAATCGCAGAACATTGACCCCTGGCTCACCAAAAATCCATAAAAATCTGCCATCAGTATACTTATTAATTAAAGGTAGAATCTCATCTTCTTTTATTCCCCGCGCACCAGCAACCCGTGTCAATTGTTGCCGTGCTGCTCTGAAGGAAATATGTGGATCTAAACCGGAAGCAGAGGTATAAATTATATCGGCGATCGGTTGAAGATTTTCGTCTCGCAATTGATTTGACTGTTCTAGAATCCGCTTTAGTAGCTCTGGATTGCTAGCAGCGAGATTGCTAGCTCCAGATATGCCAGTTGGCCTGGCTCTTTTGCCTTGGCTATATCGAACAGTACTGGGACGAGGATGGAAATATCGCTCAGATGTGAACAGCTGACCAATTAAAGCCGAACCAATGGGTTCATTATTTAGATTCAGCATGATGCTGCCATTAGCTTGATAGGGCAAAAAGACTTGACCCACTACAAGGATTACCAGAGGATAGATGATTGCAGTCAACAACCAAAGCATTAGAGTTATAAAAATTGCTCTGATGGTTTCTCGAATAATAGCCATAAAAAGTTTTCCAATTGCTCCTAGAATTTAATTTTTAATTTTTAATTTTTTAATTCTTTTGCCCACGCAGTAGAACGTTTCAGGGTGCTGTTAGCAACAGCATAAACAACTGGGGCAGTTACCACATTCAAGCACAGCAGGATAAAAATAGCGAGTGGTAGGTGTTGTTTATGCCATTGCGACCAAACAAAGGACATAGCCGAAGCAGTGCTGAGTGAAAACGATGTTTATTCATATTCTTCTTGTTCTCCCTCTCAACAGGTAAAAGTAAAAATGTTTATTATTTTACTTTGTTCAAGATGTGTTAGTTTCACAGCGTCTTTACTTTTGCTGTCCTTAAGCCAAGCCTACAACTGTAATCAGTATATCGATCAGCTTAATGGCAATAAACGGTGCAATCACCCCACCTAAGCCGTAAATTAAGATATTGCGTTGGAGTAGCTGATTAGCTGTCAGCGGTCTAAATCGCACACCCTTTAATGCCAAGGGAATCAAAGCAGGAATAATCAAAGCATTATAAATTAGCGCTGATAGTACAGCAGATTTAGGGCTAGTCAAATTCATAATATTCAAGCTTTGCAGGTTAGCAGCGACAAATATCACTGGGATAATTGCAAAGTATTTAGCAATATCATTAGCGATAGAAAATGTCGTTAATGCTCCACGAGTAATCAACAATTGTTTGCCAATATTAATGATATCGATCAGCTTTGTGGGATCGGAGTCTAAATCGACCATGTTGGCGGCTTCTTTGGCAGCTTGCGTTCCTGTATTCATAGCAACACCGACGTTAGCTTGGGCTAATGCGGGAGCATCGTTAGTCCCATCTCCCGTCATGGCAACCAGTTTACCTGCTGCTTGTTCCTTTTTAATGACGCTGATTTTGTCTTCTGGTGTGGCTTCGGCAATGAAGTCATCAACGCCAGCTTCTCTGGCAATGACAGAAGCAGTAATTCGGTTATCGCCAGTTAGCATGATGGTACTCACTCCCATCCGTCGCAGTTGCTCAAAGCGATCGCGGATACCAGGTTTAACTATATCTTTGAGATAAATAATTCCATAGATTTCGTTATCGAGGCTAACTGCTAAAGGTGTACCTCCCAGGCGAGAAACTCGTTCATAGGCAGCATCTAATTCTGGCGTATCGCGTCCGTTGCGGGAACGGACAAATCCTTTAATGGCTTCTACTGCTCCCTTCCTCGCCTCATACCCACCACGTAAGTTAGTACCACTCATGCGTGTTTTGGCAGAAAAATCGACTGCTTCTGCCTGACTGGAGTCGAAATCAAACCGTGCTACTAACTTTTCTGCCAGTCGGACAATGGATTTACCTTCTGGTGTATTGTCAAAGACACTAGCCGCCCAGGCAACATTAGCAATTTCCGACATTGAATGACCGTTGATAGGAATAAATTCTTCCGCTAAACGGTTGCCGATGGTAATTGTACCCGTCTTGTCGAGAACTAAAGTGTTGACATCACCACATGCTTCGACTGCTCGTCCGGAAGTCGCAATGACGTTAAATTGAGCAACTCGATCCATACCAGCAATGCCGATGGTACTTAGCAAGCCGCCAATGGTTGTAGGAATCAATGCCACTAATAGGGCAATCAAAATTGGCACGCTGACTGGACTGTTGACATAGTATGCAAGTGCGGGCAAGGTTACCACGACTAATAAAAATACTAAGCTCAGAACTGCCAGCAATACTGTCAGGGCAATTTCATTGGGTGTTTTACTCCGTTCTGCCCCTTCCACCAAGGCAATCATCCGGTCAATAAAGCCTTTGCCTGGGTCAGATGTAATGCGGATAATTAGTTCATCTGAGATAATCCGCGTCCCGCCAGTGATAGAACTAGAAACGTCCGAGCCTGATTCTTTTAATACTGGTGCAGATTCCCCAGTAATTGCCGATTCATCTACTGAGGCGACACCCATAACTACTTCGCCATCAGCGGGGATGATATCGCCAGCAACAACGTAGATGGTATCGCCCTGTTTGAGGCTGGTGGATGAAACTTCACTAATTGTGCCGTCGGGAGCAAGTTTTTTAGCGATCGTTTCTGATTTCGTTAACCGCAAGGCATCGGCTTGGGCTTTACCCCGTCCTTCTGCCAATGCTTCGGCAAAATTGGCAAACCAAACTGTAAAGAATAAAATCCCCGACAATAAACCGTTGAAAAGTTGTGGGTTCTTTTGCAGGGCTGGGCCAAATAGGTTGGGATCGATTGTCAGCAATAGGGTGATGATTGTCCCCACCCAAACCACAAACATCACTGGATTTTTAATTGCATACTTAGGGTTGAGCTTGACAAAAGCATCTCTAATTGCCCTTAAGTACAGCCACTTATTACTTGCCCTGGCCTTTTTACGTTCTTGGCGGCGATCGCCAGAACGAGAATTTGGGCGTCTAGCTTTGGAGTTAGTTGCCACTGGATTAATAAATAAAGTTAGGAGTTAGAAGTTAGGAGTTAGGAGTTAGGGGTTAGGGGTTAGCCCGGATTTCTCACTCATAGTGTGGAGGGTGTGGGAGGTGTGGGAGGTTAGGAGTAGTGCTGCCAAGGTGAGTCTTGTATTCATTACTAGCTCAGAACTTGGAAGTTGAGCTTCTGAAGTCGGAATTTTCAAAATTCTAAAAGAACAAGTGAAAATTTTGTTTGAATGAATATGAAATTCAAGCTACACATTACCTTGACATGCTTAGAGTTAGGAGTTATTAGGAACTTCCAATGAAAAAAGATCCAACCTGTAGAATGCCTAATGCACCATCTGATGAAGGTGCATGACGTTATCGCTAACACCGCAACGCGCTGGCTCTCCTACGAAACCGGATAATTTATTTTTTGGTATTCTCTTAATTGCAAACTAATAACTCATAACTCATAAATTTTCTAACTGCCAGATGCTAGTTTTAAACCCTCTGCTATGGGGCCTAAAGCTAGAACGGGAAAGAAAGTTAACACTCCTAAAACCAGTGTCACTCCAGCCGTGATACCGGTAAATACCAGAGAATCTGTTCTTAGGGTAGCAGGGGTTTCGGGGACTGGTTGTTTGCGAGACATGCCATCAGCTAAGAGTAGAATGGCAATTATCGGAATGTAGCGTCCTCCTATTAAGCTAACTAAAGTACTCAAGTTCCACCATAGGGTGTTATCTCCCAACCCCTCTAAGCCGGAGCCATTATTTGCTGCTGCTGAGGCGTATTCATAAACTACTTGGGAAATGCCGTGATAGCCAGGGTTGCTAATTCCAGATAGGGAGATGGGATAAGCCAAGGCGATCGCACTGGGAATCAAAACTAGAATTGGGTGAATCAACAGCACTACGCTGGCAAGGACGATTTCCCGCTTTTCAATTTTGCGTCCTAAAAACTCTGGGGTGCGTCCTGCCATTAGTCCAGTTAGGAACACTGTGAGAATTAAGTAAATAAATAGGTAAGCTGTTCCCGTTCCCTGACCGCCCCAGATAACCTGGATAAACAAGTTGAAGAGGGTCGAAAATAATCCTGGTGGCATCAAAGAATCATGCATCCCATTCACCGCACCAGACATAGTAGCGGTAGTCATCACTGCCCAAAATGACGTTTGTACCCAGCCAAATCGAACTTCTTTACCCTCTAAATTGGGCTGTTCTAATCCAAAGGCGTTATTAACTAGGGGATTACCTTGCAGTTCTCCCACGGCTGTCACTCCCACCAAAACTACAAAAATTACAAACACCATCCAGAAAAGCAGCCAAGCTTGTTTGATGTTGTTAGCAAATATACCGTAGGTGTAAATCAAGGCTGCGGGTATAGAAATCATGGCGATCATTTCTATCAAGTTAGAAGCGCCATTAGGATTTTCAAAGGGGTGAGCTGAGTTTACGCCAAAAAAACCTCCGCCGTTCTCGCCCAAAAGTTTGATCATTTCAAAGGACGCCACCGGGCCTCTGGCAAGATATTGCGTCCCGCCTTCTAAGGTTGTCACATCCATAGTCTTGGCTAATGTTTGTGGCACACCTGCGACAAGCAAAGCGATCGCTCCAATGATCGAAATCGGCAGCAATATTCGCGTAATTCCACGCACGAGATCGACGTAAAAGTTTCCCAGTCTTCTACCCGTCAACCCACGAATAAAGGCAATTCCCACGGCTAAACCGGTGGCTGCGGAGGTGAACATCAAAAAGCCTAAAGCCGCTACCTGGCTAAAATAGCTCAAGGTTGTTTCACCAGCATAATGTTGTTGATCGGTATTGGTAACAAATGAAATCGTTGTGTGCAGCAATACATCCCAGTTGGGCGCACCAAAGCCGTTTGGATTCCAGGGTAAGAGTCTCTGAAAATATATTAGAAAATATACTGAAATTCCCATAATGAGGTTGGTAAACAGTACAGCCCGGATATACTGCGAACCTGTCATATCATCCTTCCTCCGAACACCCGCAAGTACGAACATACTTCGCTCTATGGGGTTCATTAAAAAATCAAGCAGTGTTCTTTCTCCCAAGAAGACACGCGCTATGTATTTTCCGAATAGTGGAGTGATTGCTATCACAATACACAGCGTTAAGCTAATTTGCAAAAAACCTTGTCCCATATATCTTGCGCTAAATTAAATTTAAGTGCTAGCAAGCCAATTCTTAGAAATAACAGATTGAAGTATTTACTATTTTCAGTTATTACTATTTTCCAGATACTTGTTAAAGTTTTTGTTAAGAATATTTAATTTTTACTCTTAATTCATCTATCTCAACTAGTTAGGATTATTTGTTTATACAATACATTTTCAAAGTTTGCTACTTTCAAAGAATATAAATATCCCAGAGGATTTTCTTAATGGGAGTAGGGATTAGGAAGATTGTGGTATATACCCCGCCCCTTGTGGGCAAATACCCAGTCCCCAGTTCTCAGTCACCTTTCCTGCATCTGGATAATCGTAATTTTCGGGTTAATTCTCAAAGTTGGCATTTGCAGATATAGATTACAGATAGATCATAATTGGTGAATTAAATAGTTATGCAGATTGTATAGTCACGATTTTTTAGTAAATCATAAATGACGATGTTAAGTCGATTATTGACTATGAAAGAACCTATAAATGAACGTAGGGAGATATATGGGCTAATAGCGATCGCCTTTGCGATCGTTATAGTCTTGGAATATTTAACACCACCTGAGTACGTATTTGGCTACCTCTACACAGGGACAATTTTGTTAGCAGATTCTCGATTGAATCGGAAAGCAGTATTGGGGATCACTCTTGCTGCTACAGGATTAACATTGTTGAATTTGTTTATCCCCGGAGGAGAAATAATTGATCCCCCAACGTTGGCAAATCGGCTGATTGCAGTATTGGCGTTGATGGTAACAGGTTGGTTAAGTGACCGCAACCACCGCAATGAGGAAGCGATCGCTTATACCCAAGCACAATTACGCTCCCAAGAACAACTAGCTACCATGCGTGAAGATTTTGTTTCTACCCTAACGCATGATTTGAAAACACCTCTATTAGGAGCAATTGAAACGCTGAAATATTTTCAAAATGAGCAATTTGGTGAAATTACGCCAATGCAAGCAAAAGTCTTGCAAACAATGGCTCGTAGCCATCGGAGTACACTGCAATTAGTCCAAACACTTTTAGATGTATACCGCAATGATACTGAAGGGCTGAAACTACAGATATCACCAGTTAACTTGGTGACTGTGGCGGAGGAAATCATCGCTACCCTGACTGAACTAGCGAGAACACGTCAAGTTTATATTTCTCTGCACTATGGCGAATCAGATTTTCGGAGCTTTCTTTGGGTAAATGGCGATTCTTTGCAACTTGGGCGAGTCTTCACCAATCTCCTGAGTAATGGCATTAACCATACCCCTCGTGGCGGTAAAGTGGAAGTAGTATTTGAAGGTTATTCTAGCGATCAAGTGGTAAAAATACTCGATACTGGTTCCGGCATTACCGAAAAAGAGTTACCCCACTTATTTGAGAGGTTTTATCAAGGAAATAGCGATCGCCACGTTTCTGGATCTGGGCTAGGGCTTTATTTGACCAGACAAATTATTACTGCTCATGGGGGTACAATTTGGGCAGAGAATCGCTCACCACGAGGCGCACTGTTTGGTTTCCGACTCCCAGCTTGTCCACCACCGGGGAGTTGAGGAGTGAGCAGGGGAGGCAGGGGAGCAGAGGGAGCAGGGGAGCAGAGGGAGCAGGGGAGCAGGGGGAGAATAATAATGCCCAATGTCCAATGCCCAATAACAAATGACAAATGACAAATGACAAATGACCAATAACAAATGACAAATGACAAATGACAAATGACAAATGACAAATGACCAATGACCAATAACCAATGACCAATGACCAATAACAAATGACAAAAATCTTACTAGTTGAAGATGATGAATTATTTCGGCTTGGTCTGCGGATGCGGTTGCAACAAGAAACCAGTTTGGAGATTGTCGCAGAAGCAGAAGATGGGGAACAAGCTGTAGAATTAGCAAATCGCTATCCTCTGGATTTGGTCTTGCTGGATATAGGTTTACCGGGAATTGGCGGGATTGAGGCTTGTCGCCAAATCAAGCAGAAGCACCCAAATTTACCAATTCTCGTTTTAACGTCTCGTTCTGAAAAACCCCTGATTTCGCGGTTAATTGCCGCCGGGGCCCAAGGTTACTGCCTTAAAGGTATTCCTGCTGAGTCTTTAATATTGGCTGTGCGATCGGTTGCGGCGGGCGCTTCTTGGTGGGATCAAACAGCAACAACAGAAATTAGAGCCGCTTTTGAGGGCAATTCTCTGGCGGTGCAGTCCACAAAAACTGACGAAGCCTTAGAAAATCCCTTAACGAAGCGGGAACAAGAAATTTTGGCACTGGTAGCAGCTGGCAAAAGCAATCAAGAAATTGCTGAGATCCTCTACATTGCTCCTGGTACAGTGCGGGTTCATGTCCATGCTATTTTACAGAAACTAGAAGTACGCGATCGCACTCAAGCCGCAGTCTTAGCTATCCAAAAAGGATTGGTAGCACCAGAATTGTTGATTAATTAGATTTATTTGTCATTTGTCATTTGTCATTTGTCATTTGTCATTGGTCATTTGTCATTGGTCATTTGTCATTGGTCATTGGTCATTGGTCATTGGGCATTATTATTCTCCCCTGCTCCCCTGCTCTCCATCTCCCTAATCCCCAATCCCCAATCCATTTTCCGATTTTGAAAATTGCGATGAGATATCAGGTTGCTCTATGGGAATTTCGATCGCAAACTCTGCTCCTTTGCCAACATCTGAGGTACAAGTAATATTTCCTCGGTGTTTTTGCACGATAATCTGATAGCTAATGGATAATCCTAGTCCACTACCTTTACCCACTGGTTTTGTTGTAAAAAATGGGTCAAATAAACGCGATCGCAACGACTCTTCTATACCAAGACCATTATCAGCGATCGCAATTTTGACCATATTCAAGTCTGTCACCTCTGTATGAATCCGAATTTGGGGAGTAGTGAGTAGTGAGTAGGGAGTAGAAGATTGATTCCCCATTCCCCACTCCCCATTCCCCATTCCCTCTTCTATTGCATCAATAGCATTATTCAACAGATGCATAAATACTTGGTTTAGTTCACTTGCATAACAAGTGACTAGGGGTAAGTTACCATAATCTTTTACTACGATAATTGCCGGACGTTCAGCTACTTCCCTGAGCCGATGTTGTAACATCACCAAAGTATTTTCGATGTCTTCATGGATATTTACCCGCTTCATCTCTGCTTCATCATGTCGAGAGAAGTGTTGTAGCGCCAATACAATTTCCCGAATGCGATCAGAACCCCTATACATTGCACCTATCAGGCTTTGCAGATCCTTAATCATAAAATTCAGGTCTACGTCTTTGGCTATTTGCTGAATTTTTGGTGTGGGTTTGGGATATTCCTGTTGATAAATCTCAATAATATTCACTAGGTCTTGCACATATTGACCAGCATATTGGAGATTCCCATAAATAAAACTGATCGGGTTATTAATCTCATGAGCCAGCCCAGCCACTAACTGTCCCAGGGCCACCATCTTTTCGTTCTGAATTTGTTGAACTTGAGAGGCTTTCAAGTCGTCAAGGGCCTGTTGGAGTAAAAAGTTTTTTTCTTGTAGTTTAACTTGGAGCAAACGTAAATTAATCTGATTTTCAATTCGCAATACCACCTCTGCCCCATGAAAAGGTTTTGCAATATAATCTACACCACCAACATCAAAGGCTTTTACCTTATCTACAACATCATCCAAGGCACTAATAAAAATTACTGGAACTTCACAAGTTTTATCATCAGCTTTCAACTGTTGACAAACTTGATAGCCATCCATATCTGGCATATTGATATCCAGCAAAATCACATCAGGCAAAACCATTTGACACGCAGTCAATGCCATTTTACCGTTTAAGGCTTTGCGAACTTCAAAGCCTTGTGCAGTCAACATTGCCGATAAAAGCCGCAAATTATCTGGGGTATCATCGACCACCAAAATATTTCTTTTATTATGGTTAGTTTGATTAAAATGCATTATTATCAAAAGCTAGGCGTATTATTATTGAGCTTAGTAAATGCTTCTTTGAAGTCACCTGAAGTTTGTTGACCAATTTCACCGAAATACTTATATTTATAGTTTAACTCCCACGGTGTCTGGAGAGTTTTACAGACTATCAAAGCTATTCTCTAATTAGAGAGCGTTGTGAACCGAATAATCTGCTTAGAGAAGTATAGTAGATAGGAGGCGCAGATTATCTAAACGAGCGTCAACAATGAACTTTTTCTCAGGTGTTACTTGATAGCTACCATTGAGGTGCTGAGGCAATAAACTTAAGAACCAATTGTTGCTCTATGGGTTCAGAAAACAGATATCCTTGAGCAAAATTGCAGTTTAAACTTCTCAATTGGGTTAACTGTTCTTCTGTTTCGACACCTTCAGCGATCGCACTCATCCCCATTGAGTTGGCAATGCCAATCATTGCTGGTACTAACCCCATATTCTCTTTGTTCTCCTGCATACGTTTGACGAAAGATTTATCAATTTTTAGTGCATTTAAAGGAAAGCTGTGCAGGTAACTCAAAGAGGAATATCCTGTACCAAAATCATCCATAATCAACTTGATTTTTCGTTGCTTTAGTTGCTTAAGAATTATTTTAATAGCATTAGTATTTTCCATAATTACACTTTCGGTAATTTCTAATTCTAAATATGCCGGATTTATTTTATTTTCATAAATTATTCGGTCAATTTGTTCTACTAAATTGGGCTGTAAAAATAACCGCGCACTCAAATTGACACTCATAGTTAGGGGTTCTGGTGTCACTGGATGATGTTGCCAGATGCTTAATTGATGACAAGCTGACTGTAATACCCAAGTATTGATGGCATTAATTAAACCTGTTTCTTCTGCCACAGGAATAAATTCTGTGGGAGAAATCAGACCACGAATCGGATGTTGCCAGCGTACCAAAGCTTCAAATCCAGAGATTCTGCCTGTAGTTAGAGAAATAATTGGTTGATAGTAAACAAGAAATTCTTGTCTTTCAACAGCCCTTCGCAGGTCATTTTCTAACTCTAAAAGCTGAATAGCTTCCTGATGCATCGCTGGATTAAAAACGTGATATTTTGCTCTTCCTTGAGCCTTAGCCCGATACATTGCCGTATCAGCATCTCGCAGCAAATACTCTGGGCGATCATAATCTTTATTGCCCCAACTAATACCAATACTGGCATTCATAAATACTTCATATCTTGACAGATTAAAAGCAAGTGATAGCTGTTGCATAATCCGTTCCGCAACTTGGATTGCTATGTTGATATCTGTGATATTTTCTAGGAGAATTCCAAATTCGTCCCCGCCCAATCGTGCTAAAGTATCAATAGGTATCAGACATGCTTGCAGGCGACGAGCGATGGCAATCAGCAATTCATCTCCCACCAGATGACCAAGGGAATCGTTGACAACTTTGAAGCGATCGCAGTCCAAAAAAAGTACCGCAAACTGATAATTAGATTCTTGCTTGGCTCGATTGAGGGCATTTTCTAGTCGCCTGATAAATAAAACTCGGTTTGGTAAGCCAGTCAGCGAATCATGCAGCGCTATATCTAACAGTTGACTTTGCAATTTTTGCCGGGAATTTATTTCTTGCTGGAGTTTTTGTAGAGTTTTTTCTAGCTCTCCAGTCCGCTGTTTTACCCGATGTTCCAGTTCGACATTTAGTTTCAATATTTCTAATCGCGCCGACCTCAATGCCAGTTGATTTTGCACGCGCACTAAAACTTCTTGAAACTCAAAAGGTTTGGTGATGTAGTCTACACCACCTACTTTAAAGGCTTTAACTTTATCAAAAACATCATCTAAAGCACTAATAAAAATTACCGGAATATCTGCTGTTAGATCCCAAGCTTTAAAGGTCTGACAAATTTCATAGCCATCTACTTCTGGCATCATAATATCGAGTAGAATCAAATCCGGTAATAGTGTTTGAGTTGCTGTCAGTGCCATTTGCCAATTCAAGGCTTTACGAACGTTATACCCTTCCCTTGTCAATATTGAGGATAAAACCCGGAGGTTATCCGCCATATCGTCAATGATCAAAATATCTTTTTTATCAGGGTCTAAATGCTCGTAATTCATTCTACGTTTGTTCTAGTCAATTCCATGATTTTCTCAAACTGGTAGTTATTTGCTAAATCCTTAAGAACTTGGAAAACTTGACCATTATCTGATGGAATTTGCTTGAGTAACTCTAAAATCAGTTCATCGCTACAGCTGGCTGCGGCATAGTGAATCTGTTGAAGCCACTCAGGCGGCATTTGTGATAAATGGCTCAGGAGTTCGGCAACACTGACAAACATCTGTGTAGCTTGATCGGCAGCTGCTGTGTTTGTAGTTTCTATTTGGTTGGTATACTTTAAACCTAAATGTTGGCTCAGTTTTTCCAATAATACTTCCTGTGTGAATGGCTTGCGAATAAAATCATCGCAACCAATGGACAAAATTTTCTGGCGTTCTTCCTCAAAGGCGCTAGCAGTTAGGGCAATAATAATCGTATCTGTATTGGAGAAACCCTGCATTCCTCCAGAGAAGTCGCAAGGGGAAGCCAAGGCTGTTGGTGTCCACGATCGCAAATTGGACATACCAGAAGCATCATTTCCCATAACACCAGTAGCTTCTTCTGTGTGAGACGCTTTGCGTACAACTTGAAGAATCTCGCAGTCGCCTGAATCAGTTAATCCTCCCGCAAGTCCCTGGCTCCCCGATGACGCCAGTTGTTTCAATTTTGGGAACTTCCGCAACTTACTGGCTGGCCCATGCCCTATTTGTTTAGCTTTAATCATTCTTGTCGCTTCGTAACCGTCCATGACCGGCATTCGCATATCCATAAAAATCAAGTGTGGTTGCCAAGATTCCCAATTAGCGATCGCTTCACTCCCATTTGTAGCTTCTTTAACTTCAAAGCCCAAAGATGTGAGAATTTTAACTAGCAACAGACGGCTTTCTTTGGAGTCGTCAACTACTAAGATCCGGTATGCTTTTTCAGTAGATGCTAAAGCTAGAATTCTCGATTTAATGTGGTTTGTCGGAATTTCTCTAGGGCAAGTTAGAGCAATCTGAATATCAAAGGCAAATGTACTACCGATACCAGGCATACTGCTGACAGTAATATCACCTCCCATCAGTTGCACGTATTTGCGGCTAATTGCTAAACCCAGTCCTGTCCCTTGCTGTGATTTTTTGCCGATTTCGGTTTGCTCAAAAGCCTCGAACAGCAAGTCAATTTCTTGCGGGGTAATACCACAGCCAGTGTCTTGTACCTCGAAGATTAGGGATTGGGGATTAGGGATTAGGGATTGGGAAGAGACTTCTTCAATAATTTCCCCTAGTCCCCAGTCCCCAGTCCCTAGTCCCCAGTCCCCAGTCCCCAGCCCCCAGTCCCCAGCCCCCAGTTTCACCCGTAGTATCACCGTCCCTATATCAGTAAATTTGATGGCATTTCCCAAGAGGTTGATCAAGACTTGACACAGTTTATTTTCGTCTGTTTCTATGTACTTAGGAATATCTTGTGTATATTCAAACTGTAATTCTAAATTTTTAGATGCAGCACGCAAGTGAAACAACTCTTCTAAATTCTTCAACAGATGAATTAAGTCAAAGCTGCTGCGATTTAATGTGATTCTGCCAGCTTCGATTTTGGACATTTCTAGAATGTCGTTAATTAAGTTGAGTAGGTGTTCGCCAGCACGATTAATAATTGCCAAGTTTTCTTGATGTTCGCCAGATAGCGAATAATCTCGGCTCATGACTTGGGTGAAACCAAGAATGGCGTTGAGTGGAGTACGCAGTTCGTGGCTCATGTTAGCCAGAAATTCGCTTTTGGCAAGGTTTGCAGCAGCGCTTCGAGCCGCTTCCCGAACGGCTGCTTGTTGTTCCTGTGCAGCTATTTCTTGCGATTGAATCAGTTCTTCTTGGGTAGTTTGCAGTTGCTCAATAACTTGCTGAAACTCTTCAGTACGTTTTTTTACTTGAGCCTCTAAGGTGCGATTGTATTCTGCTAATAACTTTTCTGTTTGTTTGCGTTGGGTGATATCAAAAAATGTAGCGATCGCAAAAGCCAGATTTCCCGATTCATCATAGATGGGTTTTCCCAAAACTTCAATGGGAATAATCTTGTCACAACAGCGAATTTCCATATCATCAACTCTGGTGCTTTCCCCAAGCAATGCTCTCAAAACGGGCATACGATCGCTGGGATAAAGTTGATCTGTCCCGACAAGGTAAGCTTGATATACCTCTGATAATTTTTCGGTACTAACTTCTGCGATCGCTCCTTGGCCAAGAATTTGCTGCCCAATTTGATTTGTATAATAAGGTTCCCCTTCAGCATCTATGATAAATACACCAACCGGCATGGCTTCTAAAAACTGAGTCAGCCGACTCTGACTTTGAGATAACGCCTCATTTAAGACTTGCATTTGGGCATTCTTGGCTTCCAAAGTACTAAAGGATGCTTGGAGTTGCTTTGCCATAGTTTCAAATGACTTGGCTAGTTCCCCAAGTTCATCGGAACGCTGAATTTCTGGTGTTTGCTCCCATTCACCTTTAGCAATTTTCTTCGCTGATGTGTTTAATTGCAAAATCGGTTTAATCACCCAGCGAGCAGTCAAAATTCCAATTCTTGTAGCTACTAAAAAAGCAACTATGCATAGCAAAATAGTGATTCGGGTGTTGGCGTTAATTTGTTCCATAAATTCGCCTTCAGGAATCACCACCACGATTAGCCAATCTAAACCTAGCTCGTCCTTCCAGCTTTTTACCTGCACAAAATAATGCATTCCATCGGCGCTAAAGGTTAGCTGTTGTTTCCCCACAACGAACCCAAGGCTGTCAAAGCGTTTGATCAAAGATTGTGTTGTGAGTCTAATTAAAGAATTTTGACTATCTAATGCTGATCGACGTTTTACTTCACCATTAATGATGGTATATGGTGGCTCACTAGTAGAAGAAGCCACTATTAACCCAGAACGCTCTAAAATAAAAGTTCTACCTGATCGATTAGCATTTAATTTGGCTAAAAAGTTGCCGATTTGTGATAATATTAAATCGGCACCAATCACCCCAATAAGTTGGTTAGTTTTATCGTAAACAGGATAGCTGGAAGATATTGATAAAATTTCTGGTTTATCTTCCCATTGATAAATTTTACTCCAGACGGGTTTGCCACTCTTTACTGCATCGGCATACCACGCTTCTACACGAGGATCATAATTTTTGACTTGCTGAAGCTGGCGGCGATTCCCTTTCCGGTCTGAATTGTAAATATAAAGTTTCCCGATGCCATTCTTTTCGGTAACTTCATTAATTAAGAACGTGCCATTATCTAAACGTTCAATACCGATAAATTCACCTTTGGGGTTGGCAAAATTGTTGTAGCCAACATTAAAAACCTGCATTTGTTTCCAAAAGTAATTTCCGGTGGTTTCAAAATCAGAAAGGTTAAGCAAACCTAGCTCAACCGCATCTAAGTTAATTTGATTTATTTGTTTCGGAGTTATTAAATAACTATCAAGATGTTGTTCAATGCGATCGCAGATTTCATTTTCTAATTGAGTAGCAAGCTCTTTTACCGCTTTTTGACCGTTTTGATACGAAAGATAGCCCACAAGTCCTACCGCCCCAAAAATTTGCAATATAAAGGGCACAATCAGAACATACCTCAGAGGCATCTTGGCATAAACTTTGCCAACTAAGCGATTAATAGATTTGACTGGCTGAAGTTTGGATAACATTGTTGTTTAATTCTTCCCCAACATACACTAGGGGCATTTTTGCCATATCAGCTACATTTTCAACTCAGCATAATTACGGCATATCTTCGCTTTCGCGATGACATTTTCGCACTCTATAGCATAAAAAAGCACTAAAATACTTCTTGAACTGGCTAAGTACCTCCAACGCCTAATTTTTAAACTTTGCGTAGGCATAGCCCATCGTAGACATCGACTAAGTTGGGCGGATACGCCATCGCACCTGAATTTGCTCAGTTTTATCTGGCAATGTGTCAACAGATTTTCTCGGATGAACTGAAATTTAACCGATAAGCTACAGTATGCCATTCTAAAATTCAGGTCGCCATTAGCACCCAATCCTAAATTTAATTTTTAATTGCTGGTGTTTTGATTTCCCGGTCTCAAAACCTCTGGACCCGTACAAAAACTTATACTTAACTACAACAATTTTAAAATTTTCATGCAAATGCACACTATAAACAAAAAAAATCCAAGAAAATTTACTTTGTATTTTTTATTATGAAGAAATGTTAACTTTGTTATGGAAGTATGTCAATCTCATCGCCGATTTGTAAAATTTTTCCAGTTGATGATGGGGGTAATTGGGTATTGACACTCAATCTGTAAAAATGATTAAAAGGCGATGAAGCAACCCAATTTGGCAGAGTTGCTTGTCGCTGGGTTGCGAAGATTTTTTGAAAGTTTGGGTAAGCTTCTCCTAAGTAAGAATCGCGTGTTGGGACTATACAACGCTGACATGGGTTAACCCCAAGAAGGTGAACATCTCCCACTCGAAAGGAGACGAAATTACCTTGTTCACCAAATAGCTGATCTTCCCAAAATGCTGGTACACCACCAATCTCAATATTGGCACGCATTCGACGGCGCATTTCATCTACACTTAAACCGGGAAACCAAGAAGCTACTGCTGCCAAGGTTGCTGTACTAATTACCGTTGGGCCTAATGAGTATGTATCGTCAGGAAAACCCATCTGAGAGTTTTGTCTCAAGGTGACAGCAAACTCAAAAAAATTACTCAAAGTTGCTTCTAATGCTTGCCGTTCCTCATCCAGATGAAAAATTTGTTGTGAGTCGCCGCCTGGGATTTGCAACGAGATAGTTCTATTTAAAAGTGCAAATTGCGCCCTTAGTAAATGGATTTTAGCATGACGCTTGCCATTGACAAATCTACCCTGTTCGTCAAAAATGGCAAACTCGCGGTCATGATGTAGTGCGCCACTGGCAAGAACTCTAGCGTTCTCAACTTCAACACCATCCAGTGACTTAACTGGATACACTAAAATCTTTGCTAGGTAAGGCGTCATAGCAATTTGGGATTTTGGGTCGTAAGCGCAACTTGGATTTTGGATTAAAGATTGGTGATTTAGTAGTCCCCAATCTAAAATCTAAAATTTTTTTGTTACTTATAGCGTTTCTTACTCAGGAACGAAAGCTATTACTAGATTAAGAGTTTTTTTGTATCTTATGCGAGTGAGAACCGCTATATCCATTTGCTAATTATGGATATACTGGCGATTTATCTATCCCTCCAACATGATTTAGAGGCCAGAAGCGAACTACAGCACGTCCAATAATATTCTGGCGGGGGACAACACCCCAGCAGCGGCTATCGTAACTACTGTTACGATTATCACCTAGTACTAAATATGAATCTGCTGGTATGGTCTGGGGTTTTGCTAAAAAAGGTGGCTGCGGCCCTGATTGGCAAACATCAATGACTGTGCTTTGGCCAGAACTGAGGTAATTTGCTTCTGGGAGGGGTTTGTCGTTGATATAGACTTTGCCATTCCTAAGTTGGATTTTTTCTCCAGGTAAGGCGATTATACGTTTAATAAAAGCATCGTGGTATTGTTCTTTTTGGAGTTCTGCCGTAGGTGAAAATACTACGATATCCCCCCGTTGCGGGTCAGCAAATTTATACTTCAACTTATCGACAATAATTTTGTCTGCCTCCCACTGGTTTGGCGTACCATGCAGAGTTGGTTCCATCGATCCAGAAGGAATCCAGCGTGCTTCCGCAACAAAGGTACGAATTCCCAGAGCTAGAACAATGCTCAAGACAATTGTTCTACCTAGCTCTGCGATCCAGGAATTATCGGGTTGTTGACTAGAGTTGTTATCAGACACTTGATTTTGCATGAAATTACTGAACTGAACGAAAAATGTAGGTAATTAACTCGCCTAGTGAAACTTTATCTGTTAATCTTAACGGGAAAATTTTAATTTCCTATTCATGTTTGCATCTTGACTACCAATTTTAGATTGGGGATTTTAGATTTGGGATTAGAGTGTTTTTTCTAGGTCATGACTCGCCTCTGGTGGGCGAAACCAATGTAAAATACTCAAGCCTCATCCTTTCCAGGATACGGTCAATCCAAAATCCAAAATTGATTGACGGGGTTCTTCATAAATTAAAAATAAACTTTTTTTTAACGTGCGGCAAAAATTGGTTACTCCGATCGCGAATAAGTTTAACCTAAAAGCATAGTTCTCTGTAATACATAGCTCCCTGTTTAAACTTTATTAATCCTATGTCATCTCCAAAAAGTTTACTGATTCGCCGCGCTCGCATAATCTTACCCAATGGTGAACTGATGATTGGGGACGTGTTGACGCGCGATCGCCAAATAGTCGAAGTTGCGCCAGAAATCTCCGAAATATCACTAGCCACTGAAGTTGACGCAGAAGGGTTAACTTTGTTGCCAGGAGTTATTGATCCGCAGGTACATTTCCGGGAACCTGGACTAGAATACAAGGAAGATTTATTCACCGCCAGTTGTGCTTGTGCTAAAGGGGGAGTCACTTCCTTTTTGGAAATGCCCAATACACGTCCCCTGACAACGACACAGCAGGCTTTAGATGACAAGCTAGAACGTGCCTCACAAAAGTGCTTGGTTAATTATGGGTTTTTTATTGGGGCAACACCAGAGAATCTCCCAGATTTGCTTTTAGCAAAGCCAACACCAGGAATTAAGATTTTCATGGGGTCGATGCATGGTCAATTGCTAGTTGATGGTGAAATAGCACTCTCTGCGATATTTGCCAAAGGCGATCGCTTGATTGCCGTTCATGCCGAAGACCAAGCTAGAATTAACCAACGCCGCCAAGAATTTGCCAACATTCACGATCCAGCCATTCACTCCCAAATTCAAGATAATCAAGCGGCGCTGTTGGCAACTCAACTAGCATTGAAACTTTCTCAAAAATATCAACGTCGGTTGCATATTCTGCACATGTCAACTGCCGAAGAAGCAGAGTTACTGCGTCAGCAAAAACCTAGTTGGGTAACAGCAGAGGTAACGCCACAGCATTTGTTGTTAAATACCAGTGCATATCAGCAGATTGGTACCTTAGCACAGATGAATCCACCTTTGCGATCGCCCCACGATAACGAAGTTCTCTGGCAAGCTTTGCGCGATGGCGTGATTGATTTCATCGCTACAGATCACGCCCCCCACACCTTAGAAGAAAAAGCTCAAGAATACCCCAACAGTCCTTCGGGAATGCCTGGGGTGGAAACTTCCCTCGCGTTGATGTTAACTGCGGCGATGGAGGGTAAGTGTACTGTTGCTCAAGTTGTGAACTGGATGTCTAAGAATGTGGCTGTAGCTTATGGTATTCCCAATAAGGGAGCGATCGCACCTGGTTACGACGCCGATTTAGTGCTTGTAGATTTAAACACATATCGCCCAGTCCAGCGTGAAGAACTTTTAACCAAATGCCATTGGAGTCCCTTTGAAGGCTGGAACCTCACTGGCTGGGCTAAAACCACCATAGTCGGCGGTGAGATTGTTTATGACAAAGGCCAGGTAAATACGCAAGTGCGGGGTCAAGCTTTAACTTTCTTGTAGCAAATATTTATTTAAGCTTACGTAGTAGACAAAGAAATATACATCAAAGCCATACTTGAACGGGCAAGATTTTCATCTATCCAGAGTCAAGACTAGACCAATGCGGTTTGGTTAAAGCTAAAAGATGAAAATCCTTGTGTTTTCCTCCTTTACCCTTTTAACCAAAGGGTATTGACTTGTCGCTGTATCAAAAATTGCAACTTGAAACCCTGAATTTATTTATAAGTGTCTCAAGTCAAATCTTCAATAATCAAGGAGAATTGCTATGTCCTTCAAAATTTTGGCTTTAGACGGTGGCGGTATTCGTGGAATCGTTGCAGCACGAATACTTCAACAAGTAGAACAAGAAATTAGAAATCAGGGGAAAGGAAACTTCTTACACGAATACTTTGACCTGATTTCTGGCACTTCTACCGGTTCAATATTAGCCGGAGGGATTGCTGTCGGAAAGGGGAGTGATGAGCTAATTAAACTTTATAGAGATCGGGGTAAAGATATATTTCCACCGGATAGAAAAGATCGCTACAAAAACTTTCCGTCCATCATCAAATCAATTATTGATGTATTTTCCGAATCTAAATATTCTCATGATGGAATTACTAATGTCCTCAAAGATGCCTACAAATCTACAAGAATAAAGGATATTGAAAACCCCATTATTTTGATTCTTGCTTACGATACGCTATATCGGAACACAACCTTTTTTACAAATTGTCATCCCGATTTAGGAGATAGATGGTACGACGACTGTTGTTTATGGGAAATATGTACCGCTTCTGCCTCAGCGCCCACTTTTTTTCCACCATATAAATTAGAGCCTGTAGATAAACAAAAATTTGGTGATTGGGAATTCCCACATATTGATGGAGGGATTTCTGCTAATAACCCGGCTCTCGCAGCTTTGAGTCTAGTTATGAGGATTAGTCAGTCTTCAGTCTCTCCAACAATTAAGCAAAAATATAAGCTAGATAATCTGCGATTGGAAGATATTTCTATCCTTTCTATTGGTACAGGTCAAACTGGTGAACCATATCAATATAACCAAATAAGCAAATGGAGAGGCTTAGACTGGGTAAAAAATCTGACTAACATCTTTATGGAACCTACATCTGAGATTGATAGTACGATTTGCCGACAAATCATGGGTGGATATGATTCTAAACGTTATTTACGTCTTCAGTTTGACTTAAATGAGACATTTAAACCCAAGCCAAAAGAGACTTATAAAGATCCTCGCATTGTATTACCTCCAGAAGATCGAAAAAATCGATTTACAGGAGAAAAAGTCAGTGAAGAAATAGATAACACTAATTCCGAAATTCTTCAGCAGTTAATAGATACTACCTCTGCATTTATTGATCAAGGTCTTACGTACTATACCAGAGACGATTCTGGTTCTCCGATCAAAAAAGCGATTGCCTCTTTCATTAGAGATAACTAGTGCATCCACGTAGGCATATTAACGTTAATTAATTTAGAAGAAAACATCTCGTATTTTTACAGAAATTATCGTAAAAATACGAGATGTTTTAGTTGATATGTTCTTAACATCAGTGCTAATTACAGATGTGAATATAAAAATTTGTTGCTAGTTAAAATTATTAAAATTAGTTTTACAGATTTATAAACTAGTTTATTTTTTGTATAGATTGTCAACCTAACTTGGGAATACTAAGTGTAAGGTAAGTTAGAGGACTTATACAGAATTGATTATTGTTTCACTTTTTTCTGCTAGCTTTCGCTGCTAAATAATCCAGATTGCTTCTCCAAATGACAGTAGGGAAATAATCTGGTTTAACCAAGCTGACTAAATTCTGTAAAAACTCTCATTTAACCCAACAACAGTTTATTTACACTTGCTTGATTCGTACACCAATCATCTAAATCAGTTTTTAACTGCTTATTACAGCAAGAAAGCTACTAGATGCTAATCCTGAATATATATCCCGTTTAGTTAAGAATTGCTGTAGGTTCAATACTATTCGGATAAGATTCCCCCCTGGATTGACTCCCTTTTTAAGGGGGTGAATGGGAAAATAGCCTCCCTTTTTAAAGTGAGCCAGTGCGTTGCAAACTTTCCCAAATTTATAGTAACCGGCGTCGGCTTTGCTGACTGCCAATTTTAGATTGAAGAAAAGTCGATTTGAGATTTTTGGGTTGAGATAACAATGTTAGTGACTTATAGTGGTGAGCGTGGTAGTGGCAGATAGGACGAGTGTGGAATTATCCCTCAACTATTTGCAGAAATTTTTTAGTGTTGCGATCAAAAAATTAAATCGCGGCAATGACTTTGCTAATGGCACAATTGAATGGTATTAGTTCGACTTGACGAGTGCCTCCATGCTCATAAGTCAAACTTACGCTTAGATAACTATCTGGCTTGTAAGGCAATCGTTCCGCCCATTCAACTGCCACAATTCCTGGTATGACTTCAACACCTTCCCAGTAAATTTCTAAATTCAGGGCTGCAACTTCTTGTGGTTCTAAACGATATAAATCCAGGTGGTAAAGGGGGAGGCGTCCTTCTGTATACTCATTAATTAGCGTGAAAGTTGGACTAACAATGGGTTCAGTAATTCCCAAACCTTTGCCAATGCCTTGAACTAGGGTAGTTTTACCAGCGCCTAAATCACCTTCTAGTAGAATTACAGTGCCAGGGGTCAGGGATTCACCAAGAGTAATACCTAAGCGTAGCGTCGCCTCTGTATCTGCAAGAAAAGTTTTCATAATTAGTCATTGGTCATTAGTCATTGGTCATTAGTCATTGGTCATTTGACTAATTTTCATTTTCCGTGATGGCCTCTACCGTACCACCGCAATAACACTTGTGCTAGTTTCTGGGGATTGTGACGTACAAAACCCGTTTCATCTTCATACAAAACATTAGCTGGAACAATTCTTCGCCCTAGCTGAATTACGGCTTCTCTATCGAGGAAAACAGGATGGGAGTTTTGTTGAGCGTAGCGGATGAGTGATTGCTCTGAGGGCGATTTTTTGTGTATTAGTACAGCATCGAATAGCCGCCTTTCTCCACAAGCAGCATCAATTGCTCTAATGTGATCGGCAACAGTGTAGCCTTCAGTTTCTCCTGGTTGAGTCATTATATTGCAGATATAAATACGGGGGGCATCTGTTTGAGCGATCGCATCGGCAATTTCTGGTACTAGTAAATTAGGAATCAGGCTTGTATAAAGGCTACCTGGCCCAATGATAATGTAATCAGCTTCTTTAAGTGCCTTAATAGCTGCTGGCACCGCCGGAGGATTAGCTGGAATGCAGCCAATTTTGACAATTTTACCGCCCGCTTTGGGAATGCTAGACTCTCCGTCAATACGACGACCATCTGCTAATTCTGCCCAGAGGCGAACATCACTGAGAGTAGCTGGTAGTACTTGTCCCCGCACCGCTAGCACTTTAGAACTGGCTGCAACTGCTTGTTCTAAATCTCCAGTAATATCACTCATTGCCGTTAAAAACAAATTGCCAAAACTGTGACCCGTTAACCCATCTCCAGCCCGAAAACGGTATTGAAACAATTCTGTTAATAACTTTTCTTCATCTGCTAGTGCAGCCAAACAATTGCGAATATCCCCTGGTGGTAAGACGCCAAATTCTTGCCGCAATCGTCCAGAAGATCCACCATCATCGGCTACAGTTACAATCGCAGTAATATTAGCGCTGTAGGTTTTCAGTCCCCTCAATAATGTAGAAAGTCCTGTTCCACCACCAATTACTACTATTTTCGGGCCTCGGTACAATCGACGATGAGCCATCAAGACATCAATGAGTTCCTCGCCACCTTCTGCTCTTAGTACCTTAGTAATTGAGCCTACGGTGCGAGTTTGCCCCCAAAGCACTAACAGCAAACCGCCAAGCAGCACTAAAGGGCCGCTGATATAGTTGGGTAAAAGATTGGTGATTACTCCCAGGAAACCCCTAACTAACTCGAACATCCAAAAAATTGGGGTCAACTTAATCCAAATCGCTAACCCCAAACTCGCCAGCAGTACACCCCCAACACTGATCAACAACCAACGTTTTACCGATAGTCCAGGGGATAACCATTTGAACCACTGGTTAACCCGATAGGAAGTACGAGAACGCGACTGCTTTTGCAGGGCGTTGAGGGCTTGTCTGAGAAAACCAATTGACATACCTGATTCGGAGCAGTGCTACAAATAATAATTAACAGAAAATGTACACCACTTGGTTTAAAACCCTAGGCGTGAAACTATTATATTTGTCAATCCCATTAGACTTAAGAGCAAGTGGTCAAGATTGCCAGCATTCCTAGTTAAACAATAGCCTGGTTTGGTAAAAGTGAATTTGATGGAAAAACGAATTTTAGGGTTAGATCCAGGACTAGCAATTTTAGGATTTGGGGCAATTAGCTGCATACAAAATCCCAAAAAGGTGCAAGAGACTACAGTAAATATGCTGGATTTTGGAGTAATTAAAACATCGGCAGATGTAGAAATGGGACAGCGCCTATGTACCTTATTCGATGATTTACACACTGTGATGGAGGAATTTCAACCGGATTTGGTTGCGATCGAGAAACTATTCTTCTATCGTATGTCAAGTACAATCCTGGTTGCACAGGCGCGGGGTATAGTCATTTTGGTGTTGGGTCAGCGTCGTCTTCCCTATGTAGAATTTACTCCTGCTCAAATTAAACAAGCTTTAACGGGATATGGCAATGCCGATAAGTCGGAAGTGCAAGAAGCGGTGGCGCGGGAGTTGGATTTAGATGAGATTCCCAAGCCTGATGATGCTGCGGATGCTTTAGCGGTGGCTTTGACGGCTTCTTATCAGTTGTAGGTGTTTTCAGGAGGTCGGACGCAAGAGCGTGTCGTAGACAAGGCAGGAGGAACCCACCCTTACTCATAGTGGGAGTGAATGTATAGCTAAAGCTAAATACTGAGTAAAAACCCAGTTTTTTCAAGACTTTGAGCAATCAACACTGTCCTAACCTGTATGACTACGGCTACAACTGTCGATTTAAGTGTTTCAACCAAAAATGTGGCTAAATATTCAGGTGCAATAGCGGGCTTATAAAAAGCTCTATTCCTGGGTTTTAGACTAATAAAGCTGTTTAGGAATAGCCAATTATTCATTAACCAGCTATCTGGAATTTACCGAGTAAAGAAGGAAGTGTTAATTTTTTTTACTGCCAATGATGGGAGAAATATGTTAATTTGCAGATCATATTAATTAGATGGGGTAATGAAAGTTTTCCAGAGTTTACCAATCACTAATAACTAGCTAAATCCAGAAAATGTGGCTAAAGTCATGGTCATATTCATGACTTTTTTCATTAGATATTGTTTAACAAATTTATATAATAGTCGTATCAAATCAGAGTAATAGTTCGATTTTAAACCAAAAGTGCTAGATAATTAGCAGAAGCTAATCCCTAATCATCACTTTTCCCTTTTTTATATCTAATCAGACTACCAAAGCTAAGTTACAAGTATTTCGGGAGATTTCTGGAACAAGCATTGCATCTTGTGTAGTCAAATTCAAATTCCAACATCACTTGATGCTTTCATCAGCTCAAGGAGGGACTCATGATTAATCGGGCTATAGACATAATCTTTGTAGATTCATTGGCCTTTGTCATTAATGTCATATTTGGCACACTACTTCATAGTAAAATATGCAATTACTCGTGGGAAGGAAAAACACTCTTAGATCCACAACCAGAAGAAATTAGCTCTAATTCGTTGATTTCAACATCATCTTCGGAAAATAAAGATTTAAGCACTCCTGTCCTAAGCAAATATCCCAAAGTGAATGCAAAAATGAAAGCAGAAGCTTTGAGTAAAAATAGTTCAACGAGTGCGTAGATCGCAATCATTGATCATGAAATAGGGTGTGGGTAATACGGTTTGTAGGGGCAATTCATGAATTGCCCCTACAGCAGAGTTTTGGGTAAATCCTCTAGGCGCATCTTCAAAAAGAAACGGTATAAGGAGCAAGGGGAAGAGATTCTTCTTCCCTTTACAAAATAAAATATGCCTAAAAAATTTGTAGTATCCACTTGACATTATGTAAGCTATACACTACAAATGTAATATAAAGATAAAAGCCTCCTCAAAAGGCAAAACTAAAACCTCTCGCAGCCTTGATAATTGCCTAGATGCTACTTTTTGGGGATTAGTTTAGCAGCTTCTTTCGGTAGTGCCCACTTTTGGGGCCGCGATTGGTGTTCGACTGCTCTGAAACCAACAAACGGACGGTTGCAGGATTCGGGTTCAATTCCCGACGGCTCCACTATAATCTACTTCGATTGAAGTTAAGTGACATTGTATTTGTCTATAACCTTTACCTAATAAAGAGGTGAGTTCAATGATGTTAGCCAACTCATGTTTAATCACAACTCAATTAGTACAACTGCATTTAAACAACGTGAGATATGAGCGAACATCGTTTGAGCGAGATTGTGATTGAGCGTCCTCGCGGTGGGAGGAGAATCAGTCTTAAAAAGGTGACTGGCTTTAAGAAGCAATTATACAAACTCACCGAGGAAGCAAGTCAGGATGGATTGTTGAATTCCTACCTGATTAAACCAATAAACAAATCCAAGTATCTTTCAGATCATCTCGGCCCCTTGCGGCGGTTTTTGCGATCGCAAGTTGGACAGCCTTGGAATGACGTTTACAGCCAACTGTGTCAACGATTAGATCCCAAAACAATGGCCGGACAGCATGTTATCGATCATGTGTGGGACTATGTTGAACGGCATGTAGAAATAATTGATGGTGGTTTTTACAGCAAGCCTTACCGAGGGTATCGAATTCAGCTAGATTCAAACCATCGCGATCGCTTCTATATTCATCCTGAAACTGGAATTCTTTGTGCAGCCGAAAAAGTGCCTCGAAAACAGCAGCAAAAGCAGAAAGAAACTGATATTGTCATCATTGATGATTATCATCAATACCAGAAGATAAACGAGATTTGGTATTTAATTACCTTTGAAGATTTTCCACCACCACCAACTCATTATGTGATGGATGTTGTCAAAGGTATAATTTATCGTTCTGCCGCAATGTATAGAGGTCAAATAATTTACGCTGTCACGAAACAGCAATGTAACAAGAAGGAAATTCGATTTATTTTAAATCAACTTTCTCAAAACTAAAATTTTCACTTCGTGCCCTAACTGGACAAGCTTACATACTAGCCGAATGGTACAGGCATTTGACTGAAGATCAAGCAATTACAGGTTCAAATCCTGTGTGTGAATCAACAGCTTTTTCGACTTGCACGAGGTGATCTTATTTCATTTCAATATGGAGGTGAGAACGATGAAGAAGATTAAGTCTTTCAACATCGAGCCGGAAGATTCCGACGATTTCTGCTTTTGAACCATCGAGTAAACATCGTCGTGGCTACCCATCTGAAAAAGCTGTCAAACTTGGCGTTCGCCTTGTTCATGGCAACATGGAATAAAGCCAAAGCGACTGTGCTACATTCATACCGTCATAAAATTTAGAAATCAGGAAAAGCTTTTTTCTTCCAAATATGGGAAATTTCTGTGTATTGACGCTCTAATTCAGCAGTTGTACAAGTCAGAGTACGTACTTTCTCCTCAACCTGGCTTACCTGTTTCATAACACTAACAGCAAACCCTAAGAGAAATAATGAAAATATTCCTGTGGAACCTTGATTAAGAATATAAGCAATACCACTACCAAATGCACCAATTAATAAAACTATTTGAGCGAGTGCTCCATACATATTAAAACGCACGAGATTTTTATAATCTTCTAGCGATTTTTCATTTGCGATCGCTGTATTTTTTTCTAGAAAGTTCTCAACTTTTGCTTTCACATAGAAAGATATCACAATCGATAACAAGCACATTCCAATATATGCAAAATGCAAAAACATTGTTTCACCCAATAAAAATAGTTCTTGACTGAAATTAGATGTTTTTTTATATACTAAATAACAGGCAATAATCTTGAGTAATTATGCGTAAACAGAGATAATTATGTCTGATATCCGTAAGCTAATCAACGAAATTGCGATCGCAGAAGCACAGTTATATACCACCCAATTCCTTGCGCCCTGCGTCAAAGTGGACGAGTTCGCACATGGGTAGTTGGGATGATCTACACCTTCAGCCCAAAGCCTAGTAAATTTGAAGGTTGGAGCATCTTTCAGCCTGTGGATGAGAAGACAGCAAGGGTTGTGGAAGAAGCAGACTTGCCCCAAATTGGGGAATATCTGCAACACTTTCCCCAAGTACGACTGCGGTTAGCACACTCACTGCTCTGAATTGGGCTGTGTTCTCCTTATGGCATCTGTTTTCGGATGATACGCCCATCAATGTATTCACTGGCGGGTTCTGTCTCTGGCAGATCCAGGACTTCACTTAGAGTCAGGGCTTTAGCAGGGAACTGTACAATTTAAGGTTTTTGTCAAAAATTCATCATTCATCATCAAGATGTTGGAGATTATTTGCACATTTGCAACGTGCGGCGATCGCTAGCAGTGATAGAATTTAACCGATGAAAGTCTTGCAGAGCCACGGAGTAATCATAAGAGTTATACTCATTCTCACTCACGTTGGGCAGTTTATTGCTTGTAGCTACCTGATTCGATTGATTAGAGTTAGCTTCATTTGACGAACTATTAACCGTCATCGCCAACTCTCCTGATGGGTTGATTGTACCCTGAAAACAATTAAATTCTGATTCGGGCATATACAAAGCACCTGTTACCTTGCCTTGCTGCTTTTGAAAAATGATATAACCTTGACCGAGCTGGTTTGCTTTTGGGGATTGACCATAGAGGTAAATCCCATCTTGTACAGGAAAATTTGCTTTTGGTAAAACTCCTGCGCCTTTTGTAGTTCCTTGAGTATCGGGAACCAATGCTGTGATTGTAGGTACTGTTTTTCCACCTCCAGAAGCCGCATTCAGTTGACTTCTCTGCTCCCGAACTTTTCTAAGCTGCGACAAAAGAGAGTTTTCAGAGGTTTTCTGAATCTGAGCCGATGATGAGCTTTTCTGAATCTGAGCCGATGATAATGGAGAATCTTTAACTGATACTACTTGAGTCTGCTTGGCTATACAGCCGAAACCGAGAAGTAAGCCTAAGCCCGCAAGGGAAATTCCCCACTGACGGGGAGATAATAACTGATGAAGGTTGTTAAGCACCCTACTTCTCCTGTTAAAAAACTAACTAAGTTCTAAGAACTTACTTAAATCATAACCAAGTCTTAATTGTTAAAGACTTTATTTACGATTTATATTACTATTGTCCAAAAAAGAAAACTGTCAAAAACAAAAGTTTTTATTTAATTTGGTTCAACAATCTTAGATTATCATCAGTTAGAGTCTTTATAACAGAAGGCAGGAGGCAGAAGGCAGGAGGCTTTGTATGTCGCTGCACTCTACTCAATACAATTATTCTTTTAAACTGGGTATAAACTCCAGAATTAAAGTAAGTTTTCATTCATAATTCTTATCTTCTGCTTTCTGCCCTCTGTTTCCTGTCTCCTTCAAGAAACTTGTATATCTTGTAACTTTGCTACCATTTCTGCACGTGCCGAAACCTTCAATTTCCGAAACATCCTCTTTAAAGCTTGTTTGACGGAATTTTGCGTAATCCAAAGTTTTTCCCCAATTTCCGCATTCGTTAACCCCTGCGCCACCAACTCGGCAATTTCTAACTCACGCGCTGTTAAAGGACTTACTAAAAGCGAATTAGATATTTTGGGTTTTGACCGTAGAGTTGCCATTTTTGCTGACAAATGAATGCATAAAGCACTCAGATCAGCTAAATCGTTGCCATTAAATGCGGGATTTCCCTGATCACGAGCCAAGTTAAGCGTTCCCACAAGACGACCATCGTAAACAATTGGCCCAGTCATTACATGTTCGTGATCCGAGCGTGAGCAAAAATGCTTCCAATCTCCTGGTGATAATAATAACTGCTCATGAGCGGGAGCATGACGTTCAACCACGTAGCGTCCCACTGGATTGCTCTCTAAGCATACTGCCGGAATGCCTGGAATATTAATCTCAGTGGTTGGCTGCTCATCTAGAAGATAAATACCCCAATTTTGCACGCCAAAATGCTCGCTAATTTTATCCGTGAGAGCTAGCCTTAACTCTTGCTCATTCTGGACATTGGCGATCGCATGAAATACGACGTGGAGAGAATTAGCCATAAGTGTACCCAGTTGGGGACTATCCAAGCCTCAACAATTACTTCTATGCTAATACCAAGGAAACTAAAACGCTAATTACAGTAGCGACTAGGAGAAGCACATGACAGTTACACAACTCTCTGCTCAGGAACTTTTCCGGGCTGCTTATGAGAACCGCTATACTTGGGACAAGAATTTCCCCGGTTATACCGCAAATATTACTTTTAAGCATGATGACAAAGTGTTTACAGGCAAAGTTATCATCAGTGCCAATTTAAAAGCCGAAGTTTTGGATGTAGATGACGAAGCAGCCCAGAAAGCAATTCATGGACAAGCATGGGAGATAGCAATTCACCGCGTCCGCCGCAGCTTTGAAGACACTCACAGCGCCAATACCTTTAGCTATGGCAAAACTGACGAAACTGGTGCGGTTGAGCTTTTAATGGGCGGTAAGGCTGAGGGCGATAAATACAAAGTCCGCAATAATGAAGTATGTCATGTTCACCGTCTAATCCACGGTACTTTTGTGACTATTGACACCTTCAGCAGTCACGACACTGGGGAAGGCTACCTGTCCCACCGTTATGACTCTGTTTACCATGACCCCAAAACTGGGGAACAAAAGGGCGGTAGAAGCGAATTTATTGATGAGTATGAAAAAGTTGGTGACTATTTCATCCTAAATCGTCGGGAGATTCGCACCGAGACAGCAGGACAATTTTCTACTCAGGAATTTATCTTCTCTGACATTAAATTGTTGGAACCTGTTGCTGCTTAAGCTGTATTCTAAAAATCGAAAAATTAGCGATCGCTCTTGAGTCAAAAGAAGCGATCGCTTTTATTTTTGGGCATTCCATGCGTAGGCGTAGCTCATCATAGACATCGCTCAATCACGTTAAGATACTTAATTATGTGTTCCTAATCAAGCGATAATTTACTTATGAGTCAACTTGAAAACATTCAAGCTGAGTACGAAAAGTTTCCTGAAGCATTTGAGAGTGTAATCATTAGCACCGTGAGCGCCCAAGCAATACCCAATGCTAGTTATGCTCCCTTTGTAATGGATGACTCCAAGAATATCTACATTTACGTCAGCGGTCTTTCGACTCATACCAAAAATATCTATGCGAATCCTCATGTTAGTGTCTTGTTTATTGAGGATGAAGCTAAGAGTAATCTAATTTTTGCGCGTCGTCGTTTGAGTTTTGATTGTACAGCAACTTTAATAGAGCGTGAAACTGACAAGTGGAATCAAATTGTTGAGCAATTTCAAGGGCGGTTTGGTCAAATTATTGAGGTTTTGCGCGGCTTGTCTGACTTTCGAATTTTCCAGCTAACTCCGAGTGAAGGCCGTTTTGTAGTTGGTTTTGGCGGAGCCTATCAAATCAGTGGTAATAACCTCCATCAACTTGTTCAAATCACAGGAGATGCCGACAAAAAGTAAGGGTAAATTATGAATAAGGCGTAGCCCATTCTGACTCCTGTTAGCGGATAGCTAAGGTTTAGCCTATTCTGACTTCTGAATTCTGACTTCTGAATTCTGCTATATATTGATTCATCAAATGTTCTCTTGATTCTTGAACTATTCAGACAGATGTATTCTGACTCCTGAATTAGTTTGACTGTATGCAAATTAAACTAAACTAAACTTTTTAATTTTATGCTTCAGTTTCAACCTCCTGGCTTTGGACATAAAGTCATCCATACATCCTTGGGGGCAATGGTTTACTATACCCAAACGAATGCACCTTGGACTATCGCTGATACTGAAGATTTACCCCCACTACTATTTCTCCATAACTTTGGTGGTGGAGCATCTGCTTATGAATGGTCTAAAGTTTACCCGGCTTTTGCGTCTAATTACCGCATTTTAGCCCCCGATTTAATCGGCTGGGGAGAATCGGCTCATCCAGTCCGGGATTATAAAATTAGGGATTATCTCAGCACGATCGCAGAGTTTATTATCCAAACTTGTCGCCAGCCAGTGACGGTGGTAGCTTCGTCTCTCACAGCCGCTTTTGCTATCCGCCTAGCGATCGTTCAACCCAATTTGTTCAAAGGATTATTTTTGGTGTCCCCCTCTGGATTTGATGATTTTGGACAGGGTGCTGGACGCAGACTTCCGCTTTCGGTAATTAATGCGCCTCTGTTGGACAGTTTTATCTACATCCTTGGTGCTGAAAATGAAATTGCAGTCCGAAATTTTTTACAAAGTTTTCTGTTTGCTAAGTCACAACGACTATCTCAAGAGACTGTACAGGCTTATTTAACCTCAGCACAACAGCCTAATGCCAAATTTGCCGCCTTGGCATTTTTGCGGGGCGATCTTTACTTTGACCTGAGTTTATATATTAAGCAACTGACAATTCCCACGGTAATTTTTTGGGGAGAAAAGGCACAATTTACCAACATCAAATTAGGAAAACGCTTGGCAAATTTAAATCCAAGAGCAATTCGAGATTTTTGTGCGATCGCAGATGCCGGAATATTACCTCATTTGGAAATACCAGAAGTTTTTATTGGTCTATTGCAACGGTATCTTGGGTAACTGGGGACTGGGGATTGGGGACTGGGGACTGGGGAAGACGAGGGGAATGAGGGAGACAAATGACAAATGACCAATGACAAATGACTACCTAGAAAGTAACTGCGCGTTTAATGCTTTAGTAATGCGATCGCCAGAAGCTTCTAAGTGAGCTAAGGTGTAAATATCAAGGCTTTGATCGTCTGGGTTTGCAGCCGCTCCAAGGGTGGGAATCCCATCAACGCGCTGCTCACCAAGTTGTTTGAGTCTGACATCAATGACTTTTTGCAGTTGGCGCAATTCATACCAAGCCAATGTCCGACCATCTTCGGGTGTATTAGTAGTACCCAACATCATTTGTAGCAAAATATTTAGATATTCCCGTTGCAATGAACGACGAATGCTAGAAATTGGCTTTGGTTCTCCGGGGGCGAAAACTTCTGCCCAGATGCCTGTTTGCAGAGTATCTAACAGTTCTGGAAGAGAAAGTGCTTCCCCAGGCAGAGTTTTTAATTCTATATCTTGTAAACGATTCAGGCGATCGCTGTCTAATAGCGATCGCAGTATGGCACTTTGAAAACTCAGAATGCGATCGTGAATTGGATAATCAAGGCGGTTATAAGGTGCAGAACTACCCCAGTGTTCCCAACGCGACGGTGCCAGTTGATTAAGCAATTCTGGTGAAAAGCTGAAAGCATCCTCTGCAAACACATACTCTTGTAATTTTGTCAATGCTTGGCGTTGTTTTAAAAGTGAAACTGGTACAAATGCCCAAGCAGCATCATCACTAGCATGGAGACGCCGAAACGATTGTCCACCAATGTATTTAGAAAGCAAGGAGGCGTTCCGAAAATAATATTTAAGTACTCTATTGAATTTCAGGCGCAGGTTGCTATAGCTTTCTCCTTTCGATAGATAACCCTTGTCTAGGCGCTGCCACATAAAACGAGCATTATCCATTTGCCACTGCGAATAAAGTAGCACATCACTACTCATGTCCCAGACATTTGCCAAAGGATTGATGTCCCAGATATCTTCATCAGTTGCGTAAGATAATTCTGGTTGAGGCGACGCCAATGCAATCTGCTCTAAAAAACTTTTTTCTGATTCTGGAATAATTGCCTCAAGTGTTGTTGATGGAGATATTTTATAACCATATTCAATTGCCCATTCGTCATAAGGGCCAACAACTCCTGGGAAATAGTCACCTTGCTTTACTCCCTGTGGTGCTATATTCACAGGTAGATAATCCATCACCGAACCAACTAAACCTTTAGTGTGAGTGATTTCAGTATTATTTAATTCTTCGGGCGCTAACATGGTGCTGCCATGAAAGTTGTGGCGCAAACCCAGAGTGTGTCCCACTTCGTGAGCGATGAGAGAACGCAAATATTGATGCACATATTCTTTCATCGTTTCACTACTGGGCGTAGTGTTGGGCAAAATTGACAACGCCAGCGCCCCCATAACTGCTTGATCTGAGGATTCCATGCCATAGCAGAATTCAGAGGAGGAAAAGAAAGCAGGGGAAGAGAAAGTGGAGAATCTATCCAGGAGTTTCCCCACGTCCTCGTGTCCTCTTGCTTTTTCTTGACATGGGTTTGTCTTCAGTGATGAATTTGCTTCCATTAGTGCGTGATATTCTTGCTGAATTAAACGCACCATATTGGCATCCACAATGATATCTGCATCCAATATTTCCCCCGTGAATGGGTTGACGCGCATCGGCCCTCTGGCAAAACCTGCATCCAAAGAATTGAACCAGCGAATAGTGTTGTAATGTACATCTGCTGGCTGCCAATCAGCATCATCTGGCATTTGCTGCACTTCAATGGCATTTTGAAATCCGGCTTTTTCAAATGCTTTGTTCCACATCAAAACGCCTTCACGAATCGCATCGCGGTACTCTAGGGGCACAGCATTTTCAATCCAATACACAATTGGTTTTTTGGGTGGAGATAAGGCGGCATTAGGGTCAGATGGTTCTAGATGCCAGCGATTGATGTAACGTACAAATGATTCATGAGGATTATTGTTAGAGAAATCTTGGAAAGCAGTAATAAAATATCCTACTCTGTCATCGGCAAGTCTGGGAATATAACCATTGTTTTCTCTAAGCTGAGAAAAACTGTAGTGTACCTTCAGAGTGAGTGCCCTACTATCGGGTACGGTGACTAAATTTGATCCTTCTAATGATGAAAAACCGTAAATCGAATCAATCTCCACGTTTTCTGGGAAGCTGTTAACATCGCCAAAATATGACTTGCGTGGGTCTAATCGGTAATCAGCCTGCAAAGAATATTTCAATAGGGGACTTAATCCCGGAAAATCCTGCATTAGCAGTTCATTCAGGTTGATTAAAATATTGTTACTTTTCGGATCAATAGTAGCTATTTCGAGTGAATAAAGAACTGAATCGCTAAATGAACGAGCAAGCGATCGCTGTTCTGCTCTACTTTCTGTGCGGAATTTAACATTACGTACAACAAAATGCAATCTATTATTTACTCGTCGGAAGTAGAAGATAAAATCAGAAAGAGGTAATCCACTATAAATCCCACTTTCTCCAACCCCTGATTCCAATGTCACTATAGCTAGGTAGTCTTTATTTAGTTGCTCTGGTTTAAGTTCTAAGTAAACCTTGCCCGAATCTTCACTACAATAAAGTGTGAAGAGTCCTTCTAGTTTATCTATCTTATTAAGAGTTCCATTAAATTGGCAAAAATCTTCTTTTTGAATCTCGGCAAGATTATTATCAGCAGTTGCTAAGTTTTCATCTTCCGGAAGTGTATTTAGTTGCTGTAAACCAATATTTGAAAGATTTGAAAGTTGGTTTGCTCCTGCATAATCAGTTGATAGGAACAAGCCATACAGTAATACTATACAGATTGCTAATTTCGTTATCCAGTATTTCATCCTTTGGCTTTCAACCTGAACAGTTCTCGTGTTAAGGAAAAATGTGGATTAGTTTGTCGTCTGCAAGCCCTTCAAATATCTAGGGATTACGATATAAATCCACTCATTCAGATAAACAACGCCTCTAGTACAGCACAGCAGATATACAACTAGCATTTTAATTAACCAGACAAATTGCTTAAGCAACTTGTTAAAGGTAGGCAAACTTCCGCCACAGTGTACTAGCCGAAAAGTCGTGTGACTATTGATTGTTATTAGTAGCTCTTTAGAAACTATCTATCAAGCATCTATGTCTGAAGATAGATAAGTTTTACAACTAAAGATATATGTTTTTTTTACTTGTATCTGTATTAAAAACCAAATGTAGCATTAAAAATGTATTTAGTGCTACATTTAGCAGTCGGAGCAATCTCAAGCATGATTTATAAACAAAGAGCTAGCTTTCTAAGAACGCTATTATTAAGCAAATAAATCCTTTTTTCGGATTAATTGTGGAAATTTATTGTAATCTCAAGCGTTTTCTCACATCGTCAATTGGTTCTTCCCAATGGTCTTCAAAGCGGTAGCCCAATAGAAAATCAGCTTTCTTACCTAGTTCTCGCCCTTTCACCAGATTGGCGAAAATCGCTTTTATTTGTTGGGGAGCCAGGATAGGATAGAGCAATTTAGCCAACCACAAACCGATGTGAAGTGATTTGCTGTAGTTTTGTGTAGCAGCAAAAGCAAGTACACCAATTTCTCCGGCGTAGGTGGTGTCAAAATCAAGCAAAACATGAAAAATATCGTGGGTGACCAAATATCGCAGAGCAAATAGATTACTTTTGGCAATGTCTTCTAGTTCTGGGCTGATATTTAATGGTTTTAGTTGATTTGCTCGCAGATGATTGGCATATTCTCGTCCAAAGGAGCCTTGAGGATATTGGCTTAATTGGTTCAAATCAATTGTGGGATAGTATCCTACTACTGGTTGAAGTTTGGAGGCGACTGTTGGAGAAACTTTAGCACCAAAAAAATCAGATTTAAGAATTGCAATATCACCCAAATTTTCTGAGTTTCTATAAGCCAGAATTACTTTAATTTGTTGTAGTTTTTTAAGCATCTCAACTTCTCACGAATGATTTAGGATTGCTAGAGTAAGTTGTCTCTTCCCCAGGATTGAAGAAGCCTTTGTTTTTCATTCCTGATATATGTCTTTTGTTAGAAGGATAATTAGTTTTTTATAGTTAATCTTTATTTGTACTCCAAAAAGCAACCTACTTGGCATGATAAATTTGATTTCTAGGACGATTAGTCACATCAGTACCTTGCTTAAAGGACTTCAGATAAAAGGTTTTTTGGCTGTTGTCCTAGTTGGTTTTCTAATGCTAACGACGAATGCTGCTCCTGGGCAAAATAACACAGCCTTAAAGGAAAGAGTTCGTGAACAGATACAGCAAGATGATTCTCAAAGACCGAGAACAATCGGGGAGTGGAATAAAGAAGCTCGTGAAACGGAAGGTTCTCCTGGTGAACGACTTCAGAAGATTGGTGAAGAGTCAGCAGAAGCCTTTAAACAATTTGGCTCTGGGTACGTAGAGGGTGCTCAGAAAACTGCTCGTGATGTAGGGGATAGTGCAGCAGAAACAGGCAAAGATATCTCTAACCAAGTTCGACGCTAAAATATTGGCAGCGAGTGCTATAGCCATTTTCAATCCGGTGAAGTACAGGTATGCAAATAGACTTAATCCCCTTCCCGAAGCGGGAAGGGAGAACAATTCAAAGTCTCTCTCCTAAAAGGAGCTACGGTGTACACACATCTTTTTGCTGGGTGCAAAATGTGTATTGATCCCCCTAAATCCCCCTTAAAAAGGGGGACTTTGAGTAGCTATGTGCCCCCTTTTTTAAGGGGGGTTGGGGGGATCAAAAGGCTGTGCCGCAACTCTAGAAGACTTGTGTGTACACCGTAGCCCAAAAGTAGAGAGGTCAAAATTGTACTTCACGCTTGTCGAGAATCGCTATAAGAACTTTTCGCCAAATAATGAGTAACACGTAGGCACACTGGTGTATAACCACCTAACCCCTCTAATACTTGAGTAACGCGCTTATCCTTCCCGATAAGAGATTGTAGCGTTTTTGAGTTGTATAAAATATACGTCTTTAGTAAGGGTGCACAGCTAGCTATGCACCCTTACTGCGTGTTGAATACAAAAGATAATTACTTGAGAATCGTCACCGATAGCGTAACCCCTACGGGGAAGCAAGCCACGCGTCTCTAAAAAATATTTTTATTTCTTTTCATAAATAAATTTAATTGCTCTGTAAGCTTTATCTTCAGGGCTAATTCTTCTCCTGTTCCCCGTTTCCTGTTCCCTCGCCCCGAAGAAGCTTGGTCACAACCTTGTTATATGCATCTACACTGTAAAATCCAGATTAATACCAGATAAGAAATAACTTTCAGTAACACTGAATAAATCGGTACAAATAAAGTGAACTAAGTTAATTGCCATTCAAATTGCATCTTTGCGTCGCTGCGTTCCCGTATCTTTCTAGCGATTAAACTATGCAACTTAAAAGTGCATCAGATTATTAAGGCTTGTGATTTTTTATTTGCTAGTAGTAAAAGACTCTTGATGCAGCAGCCTCAGCGGATTTCCATAGAGGGAGGAAAAATGACAATCAATTATAGTTATGTTTGTTTATACCCACTCGTCTAATTATAGTGAAACAGGCATGTATAGTTTTTTACTTATTAAACAGTGATTTAGGAACAGTTAAGTAACTGTTGAATAAGCGTTTGAAAACATGAAACAATGAGGATATAGCTAAGACGGTAAAGAAAAAAAATAGATAGATAATTAGCGATATGAAGCAATCTAAGAGCACGCGAAGACGAGGACTTATCCTAACGATCGCTGGGTTGAGGCGTTTACAGGCGTCGATTCTGACGATGGAAAAGGTACAAAATAATGGGCATCGCTTCACGCTAGAAGATTTAGGCGATCGCATGAATGTTTCTACCAAGACTCTAAACCGATTATGGTCATTGAATACAGGCGTGGATCAAAAAACCCTAAAATTATGCTTTAGCGCCTTTAACTTAGAATTACGCAGGGAAGACTATACAATTCTGAGTGAATCGAATCATACTGAAAACTCTCAAACTCTCTCACTGAGTTTAGACACAGAAGAACAAAAGTTATCTCCGTCTTTATCCTTAGATTCATTTGTTACTCAACACCATAACCTACTCGAAAATCTTTGGTCATACCCAGATGGCCCCGTAGCTTTAGATTCGCCCTTCTATGTCGAACGCCCCCCCATTGAGGAACTAGTCTATCGAGAAATAATTCAACCAGGCTGTGTGATCCGGATTCGAGCGCCAAGAGAGATGGGTAAAACTTCTCTAGTGCTGAGGCTGTTAGCCTTTGCCAAGATGCAAGGTTATCGCCCGGTGAATGTGAATTGCAACCAAATCGATTCAAGCTGTCTGACAGACTTAAACAAGCTTTTGCGTTCTCTTTGCTGGCAAATTGCAACAGAATTAGGCATTGATCCTAAGTTAGATGACAACTGGGATGAGGAAATAGGCTGTAAGTTGAGTTGCAGTGTATATTTGCAATCTTATTTGCTCAACCAGAGTAAAAGTCCAGTGGTTTTAGTCTTAAATGAGGTTGACCGCTTTTTTGAATATCCTGAAATTGCTCGAGAGTTTTTTGGTTTGTTGCGCTCTTGGTATGAGGAAGCACGACAAGATAACAACTTGCAGAAATTGAGGTTAGTGGTGGTTTACTCTACAGAAGTATATGTCTCTTTGGATATCAACCGCTCCCCATTTAATATCGGATTACCAATTCGTCTACCAGAATTTACTGAGTATCAAGTAAAATATTTAGCTCATCGGCATGGGCTGGACTGGACTTCTAACAAGGAAGTTAAGCAACTAATGTCTCTCGTGGGGGGACATCCAGCCCTAATTCGGATTGCTTTGTATTATCTCTGCTGTCAAGGGATTACTTTAGAAGAACTGATACAGGATGCGATCGCTAACGGTGGTATCTATCGTTATCATTTATGGCGACATTGGGCAATTCTGCAAGAAAATCCCAGTTTGGTAAAGGCATATGTTGAAGTTGTGGCCGCAAAGCAAAGCATTTCTCTGAATCCCATTGACACTCATAAGCTCGAAAGCTTAGGGTTGATCACTTATGAAGGCGATCGCATCCTACCGCGTTGCGAACTCTACCGTGCTTACTTTAAAAAACAACTAGGCGTTACTGAATTTGAATATAAATCATTGCAAAAACGTGCCTGAGAAAAAATTAACAGATACTCTTTTTCTCGCGCTCACCTTACTCCTACAATACAAGCAAGCTAGCAAGAGCGTCTCCGTAGCGCAGCTTTTCGTAGAGAAGGGAAGGAGAAGTTAGAGCGGCAACTTCCTCCGCTCAGACTTCTCTTGAGGGTGACCTTTTTAGAACGGATTGTTAAGTGATGAGGTGAAGTGTTTTGGTCTATAAGCCAGATAAAAAGCCTTTTTTAATCCTAAATTCTGACGATCTCCGTCTTTATTTTTCTCTAGTTTAGGGCTGCTGATTTTGGTATTTCCAATGAAAAACAATTAATTAGCTGACCAATAAAGCTGATAATCCTCAATATGAAATTTTCCATTATTGGAAGACATTTTGAAAAAGAAGTAATAATCTCCTGGCTCCCAAATACTAAATTCTTGCTCTTGTTCTTGAACATTAGCTGTCGAACCACCATTAGGGATGGTCATGCTAGCAGTTTGTGTTCCGTTATATGCTCTCATCAGAAAAACTTCTAACAGGCAGAAACCCTGTAGTTCAGCCGAATAACGAATTTTAAAACGGATTTTTCCTCCATCCCGTAGGGTCTTTTTAATAGAGAACTTTTCGGTTTGAATGGGATTACCAGACAGATAAATGTCTTGACCTTGCGTTAACATATAGCTTTGCCTTTGATTGAGTGAACTCATGATTTTTTCCTCAAAGAAGAATAGAGTCTATTGAGATAATTGCATTGTTGTCTAATGTTTTTTACTGTCGCGTTTGTATTTTCTCGCCATCAGCAAGAAAACGCAATGACAGATAAGACAGTTAAGAAGACAGTTAAAAAATAAATTCTGATGGGCGAGCGCAATCTAGAAAAATAGAGATTGAACAGTCAGATATTTTAGGGTGATGGTAAAGTTATGCTGTTCTGCTGTTGCAATGAATGAGATAATTGCTTCACACGCCACAGCAACGATTAACACCAGCTGATAAAAATCACAGCCTTCCAAACTCTTGCAGGTTTTTCAAATCCAATTGAAAGCCTTCAACTTTAACTTGAAGTCCAGAAAGGTTTACTGTGGAATAGCATGTTCACTAACTATCTCGGTTGCAATATACTTCTGGCGTGGGTGATTAGGCTGATGAGGATAGAAGTAGTTAATACGACCTGACGCAATCAAGGCGCGAATTATTTTTAGAAGATATTGCTTTTTACGTTGTAAAAGAGTTTCAAGATCATTAACTCCTAGTGGAGCTAATGCACATATTTGTACTATGACTGTTTCTAATGTTAGGCGATTCACTCGAGGATGATCCCGGATAACTGTACCCAGTTGCATCAGGTCATTCCAAATATTTATTGGAATAGTTTCTTGTTTGCTAGGCAATATAATAGTATTTGCAGGTATTCGAGTTCCAGATATCACCTGTGAACTTAACTCGTAACAAGCGTAACGCCCTCCGCTAACCATTTGTAAGAACTGTCGATTACGAAGACCAACGAGTACCTTAGAAATGTCAGCTGGATGCTGACCAGTTAATCTAGTTAGTGTTGCATTATCAACATAGCCGTGGTGTTTGGCATGAACCAAGGCTAATTGCTCTGCTTCATTCCACCGTGAACTCAAATTCTTTAGCCAACGACGATCTTCAGCAGAAAGCAAGTGAGCCTGACGAAGCTGCAATGTAAATTCATATCGTTCTGTTCCGGCATCAATTTTGGGCATTTCTAACCCTAATTCACGCCATGCTCGGATAATTTTTGGGATGCCAGTTCCCGCCTCTTCTGCTAATCCAATTAGACGAAACATGCGGACTAATTCAGGGTTACGCGGATCAGAACGATCACCATGAAGAAGATCAAATTCAGAAATACGAGAACTTCCAGGGTTCCGAAAAAGAAACCCGCTAGGCGTGCGGACAATAAGTGATGCTTCTGGTACAGCATAATCAGCGTGGACAAGAAGGTTTACAAGTGCCTCACGTAGCACAATATGGACAGGGCTTTCCTCAATTCGTGTTGTTCCCTGCAACTGAAAGGCCGTAGCTAGACCTGTTGTTAGCCGGAGATAAATATTCTCAAAAGCACCAAACAAATGTCCTTCCCACGGAACGCGATCATCCCAGCGCTTATCGGGATCATCTTCAGTTAGTACCATTCTATAGTCGATAAGGTGACGTGATCGCCACTCCCGAATACCTTCATTCTTTCCCAGTAAGAGCAATCCTGCGACAGTCAAGCCCTCCTTTGTAGTTCCTCTTTCACGACCATAACCGCCTATTGCTGTCAGAAAGTGGAGATCATCATAGGTATTACGCGGTTCGCCAGGGTGAAGGGTTTGATCTAATCGCCTATATCGTGTTAATGCATCTTGGTCTATATCATTTAAGTTAAATCCGGGCAAAATTGCCGAGTCTGCACCGACATCTGACGCTTCACGCATCATCCGGTCTACTTCTGGCTTAGTGCAGTGATGATCGCCAGTGTGGCGTCTCACATAAGTACCGTTATATGGGTTGCCATTGATATAGACAGGGCGTTCTTGACGTGGCGCTTCTGGGACACGGATTACAAGTATTTTCTTCCCATCTAAAGTCTCAATCCGTGCATCCTGTGCGTTACAAATTGGGTAATTAATTTTTTGAGGATTACGCAACATGTTGTAGAAATCATCCAACATTTTGGACGGCTTAGAGGATGTTTGAAAAGTTTCTCTCTGTAACTTTAGGCACTTTTGATCCCCCCTAACCCCCCTTAAAAAAGGGGGAACTGGAGTCAAAGTCCCCCTTTTTAAGGGGGATTTAGGGGGATCTAAAACTTTTGATACCGACAAGAGGACTTTTCAAACAACCTCTTAGACCAAAAATGCCAGAGGAATCGTTAAAGCTTTTCTTTTCTTACTCTCACAAAGACGAAACTCTACGGGATGAACTAGCTAAACACCTGAGCATATTAGAATGGCAAAGTGTGATTTAAAGTTGGTGCGATTTTGAAAAAAGAATGCGAAAAATAGACCATCTGTAGAGACGCGATGAATCGCGTCTTTACCCAAGGATGTGTTGCAATCATTAATTGAATTGGTATAAATTGGTAACAACTAAGTTGGGGGAAGTTGTATAAGTTGGTAAACTACAATAGTAAACCACATCTGTTGTAGAGAAAATTGTTTATGGGTGTCAACTGAAAGCAAAATGTTTTCATCATTTCATCTATTTAAAGACATCACAGACACGATTTTCTCAGCTTCGTCTACCGTGATTTGTGCCAGCCCAAATTGTTCAATTACCGCTGCATTCGTCGTCAAATGTCTACTTACCTCAGCCACCCGATACTGACTTTCCTGTGATGCTAAAGCAGCTGGTAATAATAACTGATCTGCTAAATGTTCATCTACTGCTGCGCCGGTGTGATGAAACTCAAGCAGCTGATGACAAGCAATCTCTGCAACTGTTTCTGCCGACAACCGTAATCGCCCAAATCCACCAAAGCCAGTCAAGCTGTTCTGATATTCAGCAGTTAGGAAAATACCTGCCCCTGGTGCCACACCTCTTTCTCGCAAAGTCTGTACAGTAACTTTCAAATTGGCTTCCCGTAACAAATTTTCGGCACGATTTGCCATCCGTTGGGGAATATGGGAGGGCAATTCTGTCACCACTGCTAGTCCTCGCACCCGTTGTAACTCTCCCCGTTCCAACAAGTTGATCCCACCGAGTTTACCACCGCCATCAACCTGCAACTGTACCTCACCCCCACCTTGGGGATACCAACCCCAAGCGCCTAGCTTGACTTGGGCTTCTACTCCCATGCGTTGCAGTATGGGCAGATAAACTTGCTCAATGTACGTCACTGTCGGGCTAAAGTTAACGTGAGTTCCACCCTTTAGTGTTACCTGGGAATTACCAGATGCTAGTGCTAAAGGTAAGAGAATTGTCTGTAAAACTAGAGCGATCGCACCCGCAGAACCACCTTGTTGTGCTTTACTAACATCAAAGGTATAAATTCCAGCTTGCACGGCACTACCTGGGATGAATTCCAGCAGCATTGAACCCAAGGCATCACCCCGTAGTTGGGCATTACAAATTCTACCCGCAGCCCGAACTGCGGTTAAGTGTTGTGCTGCTAATCCTGGCTTTTTGCGTCCAGCGCGAATGCCTGTAATTCGTATGGGTTCGCCAGTGATGGCGGCTAGACTTAAGGAAGTGCGAAGAACTTGTCCGCCTCCCTCTCCGTAGGAACCGTCAATTTCAATCATGGGCGATTTTGGGATGTTGGATTTTGGGTTCTCCCCACGGCTCTTAAAATCAAACCACAAATTATAAACGCCCAACAACTAGCTTTTTGGAGGGAGGTTACACAAATATACAGAGAAAGTTCTGATATATGTTTCTGTAGTTTGCTAATTTACGCGATGTGCAACTTAATATTTTAGCCTCACTTCTATTCCCTAGTATAAAAGGGGGTTGGGTTTGAGTAAAAGTTGCAGATGGCGTTAATTTTGAACTTTGAATTGAAGAACCTTGCTTTTACCGGGGTTCATCAACCCATAAGGATCAACTATTTCTTTAAATTTTAATTGCTCAGGAGCAATTACTTTTCTGCCTCCCTCTTCAATAATATACGTGTGGGGATTGGCAATACTCACACCCTGTTCTTCGTGATAGTGGATAATTTCATTGAGGCGTTCTTCGGTGGTGTAGCGCACAAGTTGCAAAGCACCAGGAACTACGGCACCGTTTACCCGAAAAAATTCCAAATGCATCATGACTTCATCGCCGAAGTGATGATACATCTGCTCTACTAGTTTTAAACTGCGATCGCTAGGAAACATACTTTGTAAGTAGGTAATTGCAGTATCTACACTCCGAGCGTGTAAGGTAGTGTGGTTCCAAGTAAATTCTGCTAAATGTATACCTTTGGCTGCTTCTTCGGCTGGTTTTTTATATGTGATTTTGCCGCCATATTGCTGCACCAAACCTGGTAAAAATTCCAAACTCGGTTCGGAAATTATCAAAAATACTGGGTGAGTCCCTTCAGGAATGTACTCTTTTAGGGCGTGAAAATATTGGGGAATTTGAGATGCAAAGACAGAAATCAACTTTTTAATCATGCCATCAGCATTACCAAGAGCCTGACCAAACTTTGCGGCTGTCATAAACTCGTCAAATGTCACAATGACTTCTGCCCAAGGATAAGCTGGTGCTAAGGGGATTTCGACTTCGGTGATGATGCCGTTAATTCCCCAAGCATGATTCACCTTTTGCACATCGTCGCCGCGTAATTCGATCGCACGGGGTTCATCTTCTACAGTTATTACTCGCAATGCTAAGATATTACCGCGATCGCCTAGTAACCCATATTGGATCGAGCCAATGCCCCCACTTCCCCCAGCAATAAACCCGCCAATTGTCGCTGTGCGGTACGTGGAGGGGGCCATACGGATTTCCCAGCCGATTTCTCTGGTTTTTTTATCCAAAGCCGCCAACTTCACCCCAGCTTCTACCCGCGCCACCCCCGGTTTTACCCAAGGAATCTCTTGCATCCGCGTCATGTCTAAAATTACGCCACCATGCAACGGTACACATTGCCCATAATTCCCAGTTCCCGCACCCCGCACAGTTACAGGTACACGGTGTTTCGCGCAGGCGGCTGCGACTTTTAAAACCTCTGCTTCATTGGCGGGACGCACTACGATATCCCCCACTTTTCCCTCTAGTTTCGGCACTAGCACTGGACTAAAGGTGTGGTAATCCTGGGATAATTTTGCGACTTGGGCGGAATCGGTGATGGTTTCTATCCCTTCTAGAGAATTAATCAGGGCATCCAATTTTATTGTCATAGCTTATATCCTTTTTTTAACGCAGAGGAACGTCAAGGTTCGCTGAGGAGTTTATTCTCTGCGCTCCTCTCTCTGGGTTGTAAAATCTTAATTCTCATGTTTCACAGCACTATTCATGCCACTTACTTAATATAAAGTCAGATAGGGCACTAAAGTTGAAATAGGTTGAGCAGATTCCGGTCAAGGCTGTTGAGTCTGAGTGTAGTGTTAGATACGATGGGGAAAAAGGCGACAATCCAGGCACAAACTACTAAAGCGGCGAAGGTGTTATTTTTTAGCCAGAGAATTATTAAGGGTGCGATCGCAAATATGGGAGTTGTTTGTAAAATGACTGCATAGGGAAATAACCTGCGTTCAATCCATTTACTTTGGGTGAACAAAATGCGCCATAAGTAAACCAGAAATAGCCGCAGCAAGAAAAGCAAAGACTGTGATTGGTAGTGTAATTAATAGTGATGGGAAAGCTCATTCCAATCAGTAATTAAAGTTTTAAATACTAATAAAGGGCTGGGAAGGATATAAGCAGGTAGATGTGTTATCAGCACAAATATATTCCATAAGAATAATGCTGTCATCCCAACTATAATTGATGCCCAAACGTCAGCATAAAAAAACTTCTTTAGTGTTTTTTCTGATTGAGTGCGACGGAGAAATAGCATATAAAATTATAGTTAAATATTAAAATCCAGCGATATTACTATTGGATGTAATAAACTACAATCCAGTATTATTCTAACAAACATCATGGTCACGCATCTATGAAAAAAGCGCTCACACATCAAACTGCTTTACTATTTACATGTTCTATGCTGCTGGTAGCTTGTGCTAGAAGTGGCAGTAATGATGCAAATAATCCAACAGCGACAACAGATGTAGCTAATGCTATTCCTATTGGTATCGCCTTTGCACAAACAAGCAATGTAGCATTACTTGGTCAAGAGGGAACAGATGGAGTAAAAATTGCTGAGAAATATTTTAATAACAAAGGAGGTATCAATGGTAGACCAATTAAATTAGTCTATCAAGATACTGGTGGCGATGAAGTTGGAGCCATTAATGCTTTTCAAACTTTAATTAGTAAAGATAAAGTTGTTGGCATTGTTGGCCCTACCCTATCACAACAAGCTTTTAGCGCTAATCCCCTAGCAGAACGCAATCAAGTCCCAGTTATTGGAGCATCAAATACTGCTAAAGGTATTCCCGAAATTGGTGATTATGTGGCTCGTGTTTCTTCATCTGTTGCTGTTGTCGCTCCTTATTCGGTGAAAGCTGCGCTCAAACAAAATCCTCAAATCAAAAGAGTAGCTGTATTCTACGCTCAAAATGATGCTTTCAATAAGTCGGAAACAGAAATATTTCAGAAAACAGTTACAAATTTAGGATTGGATTTAGTCACAGTCCAAAAGTTTCAAACTACAGATACCGACTTTCAAGCTCAAGCCAGCGATGCTATTAATTTAAAACCAGATTTAGTGATTATATCCGGGTTGGCTGTAGATGGAGGTAATTTAGTTAAACAATTACGAGAACTTGGTTATAAAGGAATAATTGTTGGTGGCAATGGTTTTAACACATCCCATATCTTTTCTGTGTGCAGAGCGCTTTGTGATGGCGTGATTGTGGCTCAAGCTTATAGTCCTATATATACCAGTGAAATTAACACTGCATTTCGCAAAGCCTACCTTGAACAATATCAGAGAGAACCACCCCAAGTAAGTGCTCAAGCTTTTACTGCTTTACAGGTATATGTAGAAGCGCTTCAATCTTTAGATAAAAAAAGCAACATTAATAAATTGAAATTGCCACAATTGCGTACAGCATTGAATAAGGAGTTACTAACAAAAAAGTTTCAAACTCCTCTCGGTGAAATTGCTTTTACACCAGTAGGTGATGTAATTCAAAAAGAGTTTTACGTTGCACAACTCAAGATGGAACCAAACGGTGTCAAGGGTAAATTTTCTTTTTTAAGCATAAAATAGTTGCAAGAATTAAAGTTGTAGGGGCGTTTTTGATCTTCGGCAAAACCATACTTTGCTTCGAGTAAAAGGCACTAGGTAATGTTAGCAGAAGTAGAAACATAAATTGGTTTGCTTTTAAGGTCGGCAAGGGTTTTAATTGCTGGGTTGGGATGTGCAATGAGACACCAAGGGTCTTTCTGGAAAATTGCTGCGACTGTGATTTTGGGAATATCTTGTGCTATGGCATTTACGGCATCCATGCCATAACCCGTAAAGAAATCTACCGCATCCCCCATCAACAATTGAGTACCACTAGGAACCTGCGGCCCACCCATTTTGATGGTTACATCTAAACCGTAGTCTTTGTAAATATCAGTGGCTATCGCCTGGTAAAATCCGCCGTGTTCTGCTTGTGCTATCCAGTTTGTACCAAAGGTAACTTTATCTAACCGAGAATTGCTAGTTGACGGTTGGTTGCTGTTAGTACAAGCAGCAAGAATGCTGCTACCAATCCAGACAGAACTGTATTGAATAAAATTGCGGCGATTAAGGCGATGAATTGCTCTTGATGAGGGTGATGACGGATTCATAAAACAGTATGATGCTCTCTCCTATCTCCCGTTGTAGCTGAATCTAAATGTACATTCTAGAATCAACTTTTGATTCACTAGCGAATAGGGCTGAATTTCTAAAGCACGTTGAAAAGCTCGGATCGCTTGTCCATACTGTCCTAGTGCCGCATAGCATAAGCCCATACCGTGAAGTGCCCCAAAATGTATTGGATTTATCTGCACAACCATCTGACAATCTGCCAGAGATTTTTGGTAATCACCAATACTGTAATAAAGGAAAGCCCGGCGATTCCAAGCTTCGGCAAAATCTGGCTGATCTTTTATAAGTGCTGTCAGTGCTGTTTCGGCTTCAGCAATTTCACCTGCATCCAGTAACTTTTGACTGCGGTCAATTATTTCCAGCCCATAGATTCCCTTTTGCTGAAACCAGATCCGCCAGATTTTTCTGGTTGCCTTGTCCCGGACTGTGGCATCGGGGTTTTTCAACTCTTCAAGTAAGGAATTGATAAATAAAGAATCCATGAATTTGAGATCAGTGAATATACCTTTGTATTAACTTTCTCACAAAATATATCTATTAATTCATTTTTAAAGTCATCTTTAAATTTGCGCTGATTAATTGCTAATTATGAATTTTCTGTGTTATTTATTGGATTCAGCAATACGACTAATACCACACTAGACATTTAGAGTCATAAAAAGAAAAACTTACTAGAGGTAGTTGACAGATCCCTAGTGAGTAATAGCTGATAAAAACATCCCTAAAAAATAATGACTATGCCAAAGCAAAACGACGTTTCCAGGCATATTGTTCTTACTTCTCATCCTAGTAGCTTTGGCCCTAAACCAATCCCCATTAAATGGGGAGCAGCCAACCATAAGGAACGCGGGCCGATTATTGCTACGCTAACTAAGCAAGCACATCGCAACGTGATTGGCACTCACTCTGGCAGTTATGCGATTTATCGTGCTCTAGCTGTGGCTAGCGGTGCTTTGCAGTCTGATCATCGGGCGGATCTGACAAATACATCCCCGGTGGAGCATATTGGGCCTCATCCTAGTTGGGCTGACCCTGATAAGATAGTATCTCTCGACCCTTACGGGGCGATCGCATCTGAAGTGTTCGCATCCTATTGCCAACAGGGATATGATATTCGTCCCACGATCGCAATTACTCAAGCTCACATCAATATGCCAGAATTGCAAGATGCCATAGACAAAGGTCGTTTGCAGGTAGATGGCAAGATTATGAAACCAGGTGGTGATTTGGTTGTCACCAAAGCCGCAGTTGAACCTGTTTGGTATTTACCAGGAATTGCCAAGCGTTTTGGCATTGCCGAATCACAGTTGCGTCGCGCTTTATTTGAACAAACTGGCGGGATGTTTCCAGAATTGGTGACGCGATCGGATTTGGAGGTATTTTTGCCGCCAATTGGGGGCGTGACGGTGTATATTATCGGTGATTTGGCTGCGATCGCTGATCCCAATAAACCGGTAGCTGTGCGGGTTCATGATGAATGCAACGGTTCTGACGTGTTTGGCTCAGATATTTGCACCTGTCGCCCCTATCTGGCACATGGGATTGAAGTGTGTGTCCAAACGGCGCAGGAAGGCGGTGTGGGCATAATTGTCTATTGCCGCAAAGAAGGCCGCGCTTTAGGAGAGGTGACGAAATTCTTAGTTTACAATGCCCGGAAGCGTCAAGAAGGAGGCGATCGCGCTGATGCCTACTTTGCCCGTACAGAATGTGTCGCCGGAGTCGAAGATATGCGGTTTCAAGAATTAATGCCGGATGTATTGCATTGGTTGGGCATTACTCGCATTGATCGGATGGTGTCGATGAGTAATATGAAGTACAACGCCATCATTCAGGCGGGAATTGAGATTTTGGAAAGAATACCCATCCCAGAGGATTTGATTCCCCAAGATGCACGGGTAGAAATGGAGGCTAAAAAAGCTGCTGGATATTACACGACAGGGGATGTACTAGATACAGGTGGTTTGGCTGAGGTGAAGGGACGAGGCTTGGTAGAGTAGGGGATAGAGGGGATGATTATTCCCCTTAATCTCAATGGTAATGGAGAAGTTTTAGTAAGTGGTTATGAGAATGGCACGATCGCAATGTGGCAGCAAAAGAAAGGTTTAGCCTGATGAATGAAGTAGTGCGATCTCACTTTCAGGATGTGATTGATGAGAGCGATATTTGCGGTAAGCTACGAGATCGCACTATTCACCAACAAGTCCAAGTGCTGACTCCAAAACTTGTGTACTAACTCTGAATCCAATCTGAATCAGTTGTGCAAAAATCGGTTTAGCAGCTTCTATCTTACCTTCTTGTTTTGCTAGTAAAATCACACCTAAAGTTCCCCTGGTAAGCATCCCTAAAGCAAGTGCGGCGATTTTTGCCGCCCGATCATCCAAAATTGCTTCATACCCTAGGTTGTTATGTATCCAGGTAAGAACTTGACTTTCTCCTAAACCAAGATCCCACGCTGCAATCATTGAATCAATTTGTTCTACATCTCGAACATAGCTAGATCCTTCATTCAAAATCCAGAGCTTTGCAGGATCATCATCCGGTGCAACGGAGATTTCCCGAACCACACCACTAGGAATAATAACTTCATCACAAAGTTCAAAAAGCAGATGAACCTGATTAATCTTAGTCAGTACAATCAATGGAGAAGCGTTCACAACCCATCGTCTAGTCACGTCCTAACTCCTCTGCTAATTCTTCTGGAGTCACCTGGAAAGGTGAAACATTATAACGATTGAGTGCTTCTAGAAATTGGTGACGACTGACTCCTGCGATTTCAGAACCCTTAGATTGGGAAACCATACCGACTTCATACCATTTGACAGCAGCTGCTAAACGCATTTCTTGAACAAAGGTTTCTGGGTTACTACGGAGTGCTGAAAAAACATCATTTGGAAGTTCAATATTAATGTTTATTGTCATAAATTAAGTTGGTTTTACAGGTTATTCTTAGGCTAACATTAGTTTACTATAGAAACTTTGGTTAATAACAAATACCAAATTACTAATGACTAATGACAAACGAGAATTGATTGCATATCTTCGCTCCCCAGTCGCAATTCGGGAACGATGTCGGCAATTGTTTACATTGGTAACTGAAGGACAGTCGCATTATTTTACTTGCGATTTAACGCAGTTGACAAAAGTAGCAGATTATGTAGCTGAGGTCATGCGCTGCGAGTATCCGGATCTCGAAATTCCGTTTCACAGTCGTTGGCGACATTTTGAGGTTGGGGGTGTACCGCGTTTAGCCCAGTTAGATAGCCAGTTAGCGGGACTAACGCCTCTGGAAAAAGCTGCTGCTAAGTTTGATTTGGCAATCGTCAGTGTCTTGTTAGATGCGGGTGCAGGGAATAATTGGAGCTATAATGAGCAGGAAACCGGGTTAAATTTGGTGCGATCGGAAGGGTTGGCTGTAGCCAGTTTCCGAATGTTTTGTGAAGGGGCTTTTTCAAGTCATAGGTTGCCTCAAATAGATGCTCAAAGATTACAAGAATTCACAGAAGCAGAACTCAAAACTGGGTTTCAGGTAAATACAGAAAATCCTTTGGTGGGAATTTCTGGACGGTTGAGATTATTACAAAAATTAGGTCAAGTTTTAGTCTCTTCACCTAATTTATTTGGCAATGAAAATCCCCGTCCAGGGAATTTGGTAAATTATCTTTTGGGCAAATCTCAAAACGGGCAGTTAGCAACTGCAACTGTTTTCAGTGCCGTTCTGGAAGGACTGAGTGAAATTTGGCCTAGCCGATTAGAAGTTGCTGGGATAAATTTGGGAGATGTTTGGCAACATCCATCTGTTAGGGATGATGGTTTAGTGCCATTTCACAAATTATCACAGTGGTTGACATACTCCTTATTAGAACCACTACAGGAACTCGGTTTAGTAATTACTGGTTTAGATGTCCTCACCGGATTACCAGAATATCGTAATGGGGGATTGTGTATTGATTTGGGACTTATTAATGCAAAACATCCAGATATTTTACATTCATCCCACTCAGTAGCATCAGAAGTTATAGTTGAATGGCGTGCTTTGACCGTAATTCTCTTAGATAAAATTGCCGCCACAGTCCGCGAAAAGTTGGGTATGAGTCCCGAAGAACTGCCACTAGTAAAAATCCTCCAAGGGGGAACCTGGACAGCAGGGCGTAAAATTGCTGCTGAACTCAGAATAGCTGGTACATCCCCTATCCAAATAGATAGTGATGGCACAGTATTTTAAGGCAGAAGGCAGTATTCAGAAACTCTTTATCTCTGATTTCAATTCCTGCATTTTATACCTTACTTAAAAAGCAAACTCCTGTAATTACTAACTCGTTTTAGACCACCAAGTATTTCCCCAAAAATTACGAATTAGTTTGGCATTATTAACTCCGTTGTCAACATAGCCAGAATAAATACGCAATCAACCGCTGAACCAATCAGAGGACCAAAAATACTCTTTGGCAAAACATTTCCAAAGAGCATGATCAACGTTCCCATAAACATCCACAGCCATTGTGTTTGGCACCAGATGTAGAACCCTATCACAGCTACCAGCAAGGCTGTGAAAATTGTCAAAACTGGCACACTACAACTTTTAGGTTTGTAACGCAATGTGCCAGCAAAAGTTGTCGGTATTAGCTCTAGTTGTCGAAAGTCAGTTACCAAGCCAAGTACAATCAGCCCTATAGCGATCGCCCAGCAACCTTTGTATACAATTGGATTATTCGCCCATGCTACACCTGCAATGTATGCTAGGTTGACAGCGATCACCACTAATAATGGCACAAATAAATTGTGGAATAGAAAGCGCAGGCGGTTAAGTAATTTCAATAAAGTGCCCTCATTAATTAGGCTACCCACTGAAACAATCAAATTGTCGTAGAACATTCCAGATAGGACGACAATCAGCAGAATTGTGGTAATTCTGTGTGATTGTTGAAATAAACTAATTCCCCAGATTGCCAACCCCAAAGTGGCTATCGTATAGACTGGATACAAAAAAGCTGCCATAATTTTTTCACAGAATTAATTAATTCTTGAAGATGGTTTTGTAGCTTACAATTTGTTTTTCCAGCCGAGATTAGCCGTCGCCCTTTTTAGACTACAAAAACTTAGCGATCGCTAAGTTTAGAGAATATTCTGATATATGACTATTGGTGTAGTATGATTGCCCGATGTGGGGTTCTATCCCCCAGCCCATGTTCTGATTAAGCTGTTTGCACTTGCCATGTAATACACAACTCTAAAAGCTGCACGTTTTGGAGAATCTATTCCCAAAATGCAGTCAAATATAGGACTCATATTTGATTTCTGAAAAAACTCAGTACAACTAAGAAGCCTTCTTGACTGTTGCCTATTGCCTATTGCCTATTGCCTGCCTACGCAAATTCGTTCAGAAATCAAAGCGGATTCCTATATAAGGTGCATTACCAAACCCATGATCTCATTACAGGTATACCATCTATTAAGAGTAAGTCCAAGTCTTATGCAACACGATTTCTAAAATTCTTATTTCAACCAGTTTTGCCTAAAATATGCATAACCAAGTAACACTAATTGAACATCCATTGATTCAGCATAAACTAACGCTGATGCGTAAAGCTGAAACTAGTACAACAAAATTCCGTACTCTCCTTAAAGAAATTAGCCTATTGTTGGCTTATGAAGTCACACGGGATTTACCACTGAAATATGAACAGATTAAAACACCACTAGCCCCGATGAGTGCGCCAATGCTTGCTCCTGAGAAAAAGTTGGTGCTAGTTTCTGTGATGCGGGCAGGACAGGGAATTTTGGATGGGATGTTGGAGTTAATGCCATCAGCACGGGTGGGGCATATTGGTTTATACCGTGACCCGAAAACCCTGATTCCTGTTGAGTATTATTTCAAAGTTCCCCATGATGTTGAGCAGCGAGATATGCTCGTGGTAGATCCAATGCTAGCTACTGGTAATTCAGCTGTGGCAGCTGTGGAACGACTGAAATCAACTAATCCCTTATCAATTAAGTTTGTCTGCTTACTCGCTGCGCCGGAAGGTATAGAGCGTTTTTGTCATGTACATCCTGATGTGCCGCTGTATACCGCTGCCATTGATGACCATTTGGATGAACATGGCTATATTATTCCTGGATTGGGGGATGCAGGCGATCGCTTATTTGGCACAAAATAGGCTGATTACTATAAGTAAATGATGAACAATGTAGTGATTCCAACATTATCCGAATCATTGATTAACAACTTTCACCTTCGTCAAATTGGGGAATTTTTCAGAGACAAATCCATAGCAAATACATCAGGTTAATATATCAATTTCATATACAAGATTGATTAATTTTCTCAGACTATTTCCCGATCATCTACTATAATCTTGGATACTTCGCCGCCGATACTTCAACGATAAATATTACATCGTAACTACTAATGGTACAAGCTAATATTGGACAATTAGAAATAGAAATATCACAGCGCATCATAAAATTATATCATGATAGGTTAGGTAAGCCTCCTAGCCAAATCATTTGCCATTTTTTTGATACTGAAATTGTAATTTCTCTAGAAGACTCTGTTACTCAAGTTGAACAAACTCTATTGAAGGGAGGTTATGATACTTTAGCTGAACAAGTACGATTATATTTAGAAAAAATAATTAAATCAGAATTGAAAAGTTTGATTGAAGAACTTATTGGTAAGCCTATACTCGACCTGATGACAAACACAAATTTAGCAACAGGTCGTACTGGGATTATTGTGGTTTTAAATCAATTACCTGATGTTCGGAATGCCGAATCTATTCCAACAAGGGAAATGTAAAGAATTTAGCTGACTGATATGGCGATTGATTACCACTTCTAATTGATGAAAATCGAATGGTTTAGTAATGCAATCATCAAATCCTGTGAGCATCGTGGAGTCATCATCTTGTGCCGTTGTTAGAGGTGTTACTGCAATGATCGGGATAGTAGCAGTTTTTGAGTCGTGTTTGAGGTGATCTATGACTCGTTTGGCACTCAAATTAGATAGCATCATATCTAGCATGATTAAATCTGGTTGATGAGTTTGTGCCAACATCACAGCTCTCACTCCTTGTTTAGTACAAATGCATGAAAAATTTAATATTCCTAGATGAGAATTAAGCAGCTCTAAATCATGTAGATTCTGTTCTACAACCAAAATTAAAGGTTGTCCATTCATAAGCAGTTAATCTTGTCCAAAAAAGGCTAGGCATAAAGACTCCACCCATCAGGAAAACCTAGAGGTCTTTTTTCATGGTAAGTGCTTAAATAAATAGACTTCTTGCAGAAGTGGGGGAAAGGGGAAGGGGTAAAGGGGAAAGGGATGGAATTTCCCCTTACCCTTTAACCTTTGACCTTTCCCCGACATCTTGGCATTTGTCACTTTTGCAAGATGTCTAATGTACGGATATGTCTTCAGGTGACTAACTAGGGTATGAAATGAACTAGATGGTGTATGATTCATTGAGTTATCCATCTGGACTGAATTTTAGAGAAAACATTGCAAGGTGGTCATAATATCAAGCAAATAGTAGCATATATGATGTATGTACTTACAATGTTTTACTAGTCTTACCCACCACAGGCATCGCCTCTGTTGCATAATTAGAAATTACTTAAGTATATTTAACCATCAAGTAACTGACGTGCAAGAGCGATCGCTTCTGTTGGTGTTGAAACTTTCCCCTCGGCTTGTGCTACGGCTATTTCTGTCAGCAGTTGACCGATAATTGGTGAAGCTGGAATATCTAATGCTATAATCAACTCTTTCCCGCTCACTAGTGGAGTGGAATGAGCGACCAGATCATCAGGGTTGAGGTAGCGGTTAATCAAAGGTGCTAAGACTTGGTAGCCCTTTGCTGTATGTAGTGGCTTGTCACCAAACATCGCCTCTACCAAATTATCAAGTGCTACACCTAGCACTGCGATCGCAGGAAATACAATATCTGCGTTATGGAACAACAAGTATTGTTCTCGCAAAGACATCTCGACTACTTGAAGCTGCGGTAATAGTTTCAGAACAGTAGTTACACCCCGAATTTCGGCACGACTATAAGTGAGTTCCTGTAGCTCTATTTCTGCTAATTCTGGATTTGGGTTGACAAGACAAGCAAGTTTGGCAATACCTAACCAAGTAGTTTTGATACTATCGCGGACATACTCTTGCAGTTGTGTCCCTAATTGTTGCCAATTTTCAGTGAGTAAGGCCGCTGCATTGTCAACTGCTGCTAGTTTGATTAAGCTTTCACGAGTGGCATTTTTGAAGAAAGGGGCAAGTAAACCATCTTCCCAAGCACTTGTAATCCAGGGAGTACCCTGAGAATTTGCCAGCAGATAGCCAATTTCTACCCGAAATCGTTCGGCTGCAACTTTGCTGAGATGTGATGCTAAAGAACGAATTGCGGCTTGGGTAGCTGGCTCAATAGTAAAACCTAGTTGGGCGGCTTGGCGATAACCTCGCATTAACCGCAAAGGGTCATCTTCTAAGTTTGCGGGTGATATCATTCGCAAAATGCCCTGTTGTAAGTCTACATAACCTTGAAGAGGATCGATAATTTCTTGCGTATGGGGATTATAAGCGATCGCATTTACTGTAAAGTCCCGTCTGTGCAAATCAACTTCTAAACTATCTCCTTCCTGTTGGGCAAAATCAGCTGTAGCGTGGGGAAAAACCACACGGGCAATTTGTCGTTTTGCATCAAGCAAGACAAAACCAGCTTTGTAATGATGAGCGATCGCTCTCGCTACCTTTACCGCCTTGGATGGTATAACAAAATCTAGATCCAGATATTCGCGAGTTCTGCCAAGGATGGCATCTCGGACAGCGCCACCTACCATGTAAGCGGGTTGTGGCAGGAATTCCAAGCTGAAAGGCCAATTTTCGGGAGCGAGGGTAGAAGGAATTGATTTATGCATTGTAATAAAAATCAACCCAGCAACTCATGAATAACAGTTGGGCTTAAGTTAGATTAACAATAAAGGCCCCTGGAGTTGGTTCTATTATGTGTATTTGCGTGAATTGCCACTATGTAGACAGCTGTGTTACCTATCATGCCGTGGAAGGGCAGCACCAACAGCCTCACTTGACTGAAACACCAGATTTTGATCCGAATGAACCTTCTATCAATGTCAACATTCGGACTCAAGATGATGTAATTGAAATGGAATGGGATGTTGTTGGTTGTCTGAGCTTTAAGCGGGAAACAGGTAAGTGGTCAAAATTGCGTCCTGGTGAATTAGTGCCGACTTGAAAAGTCAAGAGTAGTATGTTATGCTTGCGCCCATTAATAACAGAACCTTGACAATTCGATACCAACTTTCCTAGTGAAAGCAAAAGTATTTATTTTGACTTTGCACACGTAAGTTTTTCGCGGGGGTATGGCGATTGTTAAAACCCTTATTCTTTCGTTGACCCCCGCGAAAATCATGCGGTGTAAGCGTTTGACGAGGGTGTGATTTTAACCTTTTGTCAATAACTTAAGCTTATTGACAGGTAAATTAGACCCCCCGCTAAAATGACCCCTTCAAAACCAGTCACAGCAAGGGTTATAGAAAGGCAGGGTTTTTCAATCACTTCCCCTCACGGGGATGAAAACCTGTTAAAGCCGAAATTGTCACTAGTGTACATTAACTAATTATTTTGTCAATTTAACAAATTATTGTCACAGCATTCTAAATACCTAAAACCCTGACACCATTTGTCGATTGCCAAATTAAATGACCACTTGAAAAATTAGTGTCTTCAAAAATATTTAGCTTAAAACCCTTATCAGGTAAGGGTTTTATTATTTTATCCTGGATATAGGCTACTAGAGGCTTATTGCCAAAATACCTGTCCTCTTTTGGAATTTTGACAAAATATTTGTCCTTTCTTCAAAAACGCTGTGAGCCTACATTTTTATAAAAATTGACAAAATAAATGTCCCTTAAATAGTACAATACAACTACGTTTGTATTAAACAATAATGTTAAAATGCTGGACGATCATACCAATAGCGATCAAGAGGCAGAAAAGGATGAGATTGTGACGCAACTCTCAGCAGATGATAGGCATTTGCTGGATATGATTCAGCAATTACTAGAACCATGCGATCGCATCACCTATGGAGAAAGACAAAGGGAGGTTGCAGCCAAACTAGGCAAGTCTGTGCGAACGGTACGGCGACTGGTTAAAAAATGGGAAGAGGAAGGTTTAGCTGCACTTCAAACTACGGCACGGGCTGACAAAGGCAAACATCGAATAGACGCTGATTGGCAACAGTTCATCATCAAAACTTATAAGGAAGGCAATAAAGGTAGTAAGCGAATTACTCCCCAACAAGTTGCGATCAGAGTACAAGCAAGGGCGAGTGAATTAGGACAAGAAAAATACCCCAGCTATCGGACTGTGTATCGAGTTCTACAACCAATTATTGAGGAGCAAGAGCAAAAAGCGAGTATTAGAAATCGGGGTTGGCATGGTTCTCGATTATCAGTTAAAACGCGCGATGGCAAAGACTTATCAGTAGAATATAGCAACCATATTTGGCAGTGTGACCATACTCGTGTAGACCTATTGCTGGTAGATCAGCATGGTGAACTTTTGGGTCGTCCTTGGCTGACAACAGTTGTTGATACTTACTCGCGTTGCATCATAGGGATAAACTTAGGCTTTGATGCTCCGAGTTCTCAGCTACTAGCATTAGCACTGCGCCATGCAATTTTGCCAAAACAGTATGGGTCAGAATATGGACTCCATGAAGAATGGGGAACCTATGGTAAACCAGAACATTTTTATACCGATGGCGGTATAGATTTTCGCTCAAACCATTTGCAACAGATAGGTGTGCAATTGGGATTTGTTTGTCATTTACGCAATCGCCCCAGTGAAGGTGGTATTGTTGAGCGTCCTTTTGGCACTTTTAATACCGACTTCTTTTCTACTTTGCCGGGATACACAGGATCAAATGTGCAGAAACGTCCAGAGCAAGCTGAGAAGGAGGCTTGTCTGACTTTACGGGAGTTGGAACATAGGTTTGTACGCTACATCGTGGATAAATATAACCAGCGTCCTGATGCGCGTCTTGGCGATCAAACTCGCTATCAACGATGGGAAGCAGGGTTAATTGCTTCTCCTAATGTAATTTCAGAAGAGGAGTTACGTATTTGCCTGATGAAGCAAACTCGACGCTCTATTTATAGAGGTGGATATCTGCAATTTGAAAATCTGACGTATCGGGGAGAAAATTTGGCAGGTTATGCAGGTGAAAGCGTTGTACTGCGCTATGACCCCAAAGACATTACAACTGTTTTGGTTTACCGCCAAAAGGGTAATAAAGAAGAGTTTTTAGCTAGGGCATTTGCTCAGGAGTTGGAGACTGAGCAATTATCTTTGGATGAGGCTAAAGCTAGTAGTCGTAAGATTCGGCAAGCAGGGAAGATGATTAGCAATCGCTCAATGTTGGCAGAGGTACGCGATCGCGAAACTTTCCTGACCCAAAAGAAAACCAAAAAGGAACGTCAAAAAGCGGAACAGGCTGTAGTACAAAAAGCTAAACAACCATTGCTAGTTGAACCAGAAGAAATTGAAGTGGAATCGGTTGATAGTAACCCAGAATACCAAATGCTAGAGGTCTTTGATTACGAACAAATGCGTGAAGATTATGGGTGGTAAAAGATGACTTCAAAACAAGCTCAAGCAGTTGCCCAACAATTAGGTGAAATTTCAGTCAATGGTGAAAAATTACAAGCAGAAATTCAAAGATTGAACCGGAAGACTTGTATCTTCTTGGAGCAAGTTAAAATTCTTAATGACTGGCTAGAAGGAAAGCGTCAAGCACGTCAGTCTGGTCGTATTGTAGGAGAGTCCAGAACTGGTAAAACAATGGGTTGTGATGCCTACAGACTCCGGCATAAACCCAAGCAAGAAGTAGGAAAACCACCATTAGTGCCTATTGCTTTTCTCGAAAACATTCCGTCTGATTGTAGTGCTAAGGATTTGTTCAATGAGATTCTTAAGCATTTAAAGTATCAGATGACTAAGGGTACTGTAGCTGAGATTAGAGAACGTACATTTCGGGTTCTTAAGGGTTGCGGGGTTGAGATGCTGATCATTGATGAAGCTGACCGCTTGAAACCCAAAACTTTTGCTGAAGTGCGAGATATTTTTGACAAGTTAGAAATTGCAGTGATTTTGGTGGGTACTGACAGATTAGACGCTGTAATCAAGCGAGATGAGCAAGTTTATAACCGCTTTCGTGCCTGTCATCGGTTTGGTAAGTTTTCTGGTGAAGATTTTAAGCGAACTGTGGAGATTTGGGAAAAACAAATTTTAAAACTGCCAGTTGCTTCTAATCTTTCCAGCAAGACGATGCTAAAAACTTTAGGTGAGGCAACGGGGGGTTATATTGGTTTGCTAGATATGATTTTAAGAGAATCAGCAATTCGGGCGTTAAAGAAAGGATTACATAAAGTTGATTTGGAGACGCTGAAGGAAGTTACGGCGGAGTACAAGTAATGGAAGTTGTAGAAATTCAACCTTGGCTGTTTCAAATAGAACCTTTACAGGGAGAAAGTTTGAGTCACTTTTTAGGGCGTTTTCGACGGGCAAATGATTTAACACCTACTGGATTAGGTAAAGCCACAAAACTTGGGGGTGCGATCGCCCGATGGGAAAAGTTTCGGTTTAATCCCTCTCCTTCTCGGCAGCAGTTGGAAGCATTGGCTGTTGTAGTGGGGATTGATGTCGATAGATTAGTGCAGATGTTACCACCTGCTGGGGTGGGAATGAAAATGGAGCCTATTCGGTTATGTGCTACTTGTTATACCGAGTCACCATGTCACAAAATTGAGTGGCAGTTGAAGGTGACACTGGGATGCGTAGGCGAAGCCCGTCGCAGACATCGCCACAAGTTAAGCTTGCTTTCAGAATGTCCCAACTGTGGGGCAAGATTTAAGGTTCCAGCATTGTGGGCAGATGGTTGGTGTCAAAGGTGTTTTATGACATTTGCTGAGATGACAAAGTATCAGAAGTATTATTAAATACTAGTATTTTAATTTCTAGAATGTCTTAACTAGAGAGTGATTGTGTCTAACTGCACCACTTCCAGATTAAATATAATTGTAAAAATTGCACTTGGCATAAGTCGGCGCAGTGCTTGTGAATGGGCTTCTGTATCGCTTCGACGACGAAAACGAGCAACAATTTGGTGTTGCATACTGGGGAAATGACGGACGACACACCAAGGATGAAGTTTGTCAATGTAGCTCACAAAACCTCCTGACAATACTTGTGATTTAGCCGATTACTTGAGTGGTTAAAGCTTACTCACAAAATTTCCTAGACAAAAACCACTCTACTGTGAGAGTGGCTGGTAAAAAAATGTCAGAATGATATTGAAATTTGTTGACTTTTAATACCTATTTACTCTGGTTAGTTAAACAAAGCTTGTTTAAAAGTCCTTCAGGAATCTCCTCAAAGCCTTCTAGCAGCAAATCCATCAGGGCAAGATGGCGTAAATCGGAAGGCATGGGACGGCGGTAGTTACGCCCTTTGGAGAACCAGCGCCGAACAGTTGAAAGTGAACGAGAGCAAATTCGAGTCCAAAATAGCGCGATAGACGCAAGGCTTTGTCTGCTGTAATAATACGCTTTGCTTGTAAAATTTTGCTAATTCGTGTTTGAGTTACACCTATATCTTTGCTTAATCGATAAGGTGTGATGTTCAACGGTTCTAAGAATTCTAATTGCAGGATTTTGCCTGGATGGATGTTTAGCAGACGGTTGTTATTCATAATCTTTTCAAACACCCTCTTAGACTGCGATCGCTTTAGAATCTGATGGGTAAATTATAGAGTTGTATCGCCCTGCAATTGAGTTGTATCGGTCTGCAATTGAATTGTATCGCTCTGCAATTGAGTTGCATGACTAAATAACCTGATTTAATGAATTTTCCGTAAATTATCAGCGAAGTCTTGTATTCTTTCCTAGAATTTGCTGATATCTACAAATTATCAATATGCCTCTATGTACTGTCGAACGCTTGAGAGTCATGCTTGTAACTCTGCTTTTGTCGTTTGCTGTCACAGGAGAACTTAAAGCTGTTGCAGTTGTCGCAAATCTGACTTTAGCACAGACACAAACTGCTGAAAATCAGGAAGATGAGGCAGATAGACTGCTAACAGAGGGGAAACAAAAGCTAAAGCAAAGAGAGTTTCCAGCAGCATTAGAAGCATTTGAGCAAGCCTTAGCTTTATATCGACAAGCTAAAAACCGCAAAGGTGAAGGTAATACACTTTACAGTACTGGTGATGTTTACTACTATCAAGCTAAATTTGCCCAAGCAATAGAATTTTATCAGCAATCTTTAGCAATTCGTAGAGAAATAAAAGATCGCACTGAAGAAGCTAGAACCCTCAACGATATTGGCATATCCTATAGCAGTTTAAGTCAGTACCCCAAAGCCTTGGAGTACTATCAGCAAGCTTTAGCCATTCGCAAAGAAATTGGCGATCGCTCTGGTGAAGGCGGTAGCCTCAACAACATTGGCTTTATTTACCGCCGTCTGGGACAGTACCCCAAAGCCTTGGAGTACTTTCAGCAAGCTTTAACCATTCGCAAACAAGTTGGCGATCGCTCAGGTGAAGGCACTACCCTCAACAACATTGGCTCAATTTACGA
>NZ_JBDNJQ010000250.1:0-7849 GCF_051172895.1 Nostoc sp. CALU 1950
TTCAAAGTCTCTCTCCTTTTAGGAGAGAGATTTAGAGAGAGGTTTTCCAGATGCCATGAAAAGTCAGAACTAGGGACTGGGGACGTCTATTTGCCTAGAGAGTAAAAGTTTGGAGTCCAGAGGAGCGTTAAGCTCGATTGGGAAACTCGCAGTTAAGCACTATGTAGATTCACGTGATTTGAAATTTGGGGAAGACACAAATTTCAAACATACTTCCTGGAATAATTACCCTAATACAGCTTTGTCTAAACCCATAATTACCGTTCGCCTGATTGCACGCGACGAACTTCCCCAACTTCTGGCGTTGTATCACCACCTAAATCCTGTAGATGCGCCTCTACCTGCTGATGATGTTTTACAATCCATCTGGGATGGGATTTTAGATGATCCCCGTTTGTATTACATTGTGGCTGATATTGCTAACCAGTTAGTCGCAACGTGTAACTTAAGCATTGTTCCTAACTTGACGCGTGGCACACGTCCATACGGCATTATTGAAAATGTCGTCACTCACCCCGATTATCGACGACAGGGATTTGGTACACAGGTGCTTCATTATGCATTAGCTTTAGCATGGCAGCAACAGTGCTATAAAGTGATGCTTATGAGTGGCTCAAAACGTGAGGAGACGTTGCACTTCTATGAAAATGCTGGGTTTAAGCGTGGAGTTAAAACTGGATTTGTTGCCATAGCTCCAGAGGAGTTATAAGCAGAACTGATAGAGATTAGACCTCTTCCAAAAATCCTAGTTTATCTGTGGGTTCCTTTTCATGAAATAGTCTTTTGCCAAAAATAATTCCTAGCAAAAAGTGTTGGCGCAATCATGGTCAGAATTTTTGATTGCGATCGCTAATTTTCAGTCTACTATTGCCAAATTTTCCATCATCGGGTAACTATCTAAAGAGTGAAAGTTTTTCGTCTAAATCCAGCCATTAGTTAGTTGTTTAATTTTGATTAAAGACTAATAATACAGCATATCGCCAAGACACATTTTACTTCTTTAACCTTGCTAAAGAACATGATGCATTGAGCTTGACGGCATTAACCCTCATCGGCAATCATAAAGAAACGGTTATTAAAAGCCGATTCTTTTGCTGCTTGACTGCAATTTTATAAATCATAAAATCTCTTAGTTGCACTAATTATCTTTATTATTGCAACGTACCAGATTACCACAATCTCTCTACTTATGGTTAGTCTGATCTGCGGGTCTTTAAAAACAAATACGAATCCTATACTATACTATGTGTGGTAACCACTGAGATAAATGTTATGAGATATTCAGAGCAGCTACTTATAATGTCCCACATTTGAATTTTCCAGAGTGAACTGGTTTCTATATCAAGGCAAACCTAATAATCATCTGGATATTTGTATTCACTTAACATTGCATCCAGTATTTTCCAATAGTCAACCCAATAAATTAAAAAGAGGATATTTCCATGTCTAGTTTGTTTCGTTGGTCATCAGCAAAGGTTGCTTTGTTAGTTCTGGGCATGACAGCTGCGATAATAACTCCCATCGTAATTTCTACACCAGCTTCATCTCAAAGTACTGTTCCATCTGCTACTCCATCTCCTACACCAGCACCAACTTCAACAGTTAACTTGTCTGATGTTTCCTCAGATTATTGGGCGCGTCCTTTCATTCAAGTCCTAGCTGACAATAACGTGATTGCTGGCTTTCCTGATGGCAGCTTTAGACCGAATCAACCTGTAACTCGTGCTGAATTTGCCGCCTTGATTCAAAAAGCTTTCAGTAACCAAAACCGAGTTCGGCAATTAAGCCCCGGTGGATTTAGTGATGTTCCTGCTGGCTATTGGGCGGCTTCTGCAATTCAGCTAGCCTACGAAACTGGATTTTTGGTAGGCTATCCTGGGAACGTGTTTAGACCAAATCAAGAAATCCCTAGAGTGCAGGGGATTGTTGCTTTAAGTAGTGGCTTAGGTTTGTCTGGTGGCGATACAAGTACTCTCAGTACTTACTACAACGACGCCTCAGCTATCCCAGACTACGCTATTGGTAGTGTGGCAGCAGCAACAGCAGGTAATCTTGTTGTCAACTACCCGGATGTGAAACAACTCAATCCGCAACAGTCGCTAACTCGTGCTGAAGCCGCAGCACTTTTATATCAAGCTTTGGCTAGACAAGGACGGCTACAACCCATTGCTAGCAATCTTCCAGCTAGTCAGTATATTGTCGCTGGAACTCAAACCGGTACTGATATTGTTTCTCTTGCTGCATCCAGTAATTCTTTTTCAACTCTAACTTCTTTACTAAAGACAGCCGGTTTAGCAGATATTCTGCAACAGCCTGGCCCTTATACAGTCTTCGCTCCCACCAATGATGCATTTGCTGCTTTGCCTGCTGCTACCTTACAACAGTTAGAGCAACCAGAAAACAGAGAAGCATTAATTAAGATTTTGAGATATCATGTGGTTCCTGGTGCGGTAACTGCTAGTCAACTCTCCACTGGGGAACTGAAAACTTTTGAAGAAAGACCTGTAAATATTCAAATCGATTCGGCTAACAATCAAGTAGCGGTGAATAATGCCAGAGTTATCCAGGCAGATGTCAAAGCTAGCAATGGTATTATCCATGCAATTAACCAAGTCCTAATCCCGCCTGATATTAACATCAGTCAGTTAAATCAGCCACCAACAGGCACGAACGGCACAACGCCTGATGTGAATGTAGGTAGAGCTACTCGTGGTGGCAGAAGCTATCTCGGAGTCGCTGGTAACATTGGTTTGAGTGGTAACGATACAGCTTTGAGCGAGGGTAACTTTACAGTAATCAGCAAACTTGGTCTGACAAACTATCTGTCAGTGCGACCATCGGTGATCTTTGGGGACGATACAATATTCCTAGTTCCCGTAACTTTTGATTTTTCTCCCCGCGCAGCAGGTTCGGTGGGTGAAAGAAGCTTTGCTATATCTCCTTACTTAGGTGCTGGCGTAGCAATTGAAGCTAACCTTGATACTGATATTGGATTACTGCTAACTGGTGGTGTAGACCTTCCTTTAGGTTCTCGATTTACGGTGACAGGTGCCGTAAATGCTGCTTTTATGGATCAAACTGATGTCGGGCTACTATTAGGAGTTGGCTACAACTTTTAAATAAAGAAGAATTCAGAAGTCAGAATTCAGGAGTAGAGCCGGAGACTAAGAAAGCTCCGGTTATAATCAAGACGCGACTCGAAAATACTCGCTACCGCTTTTTTGGTCAGAATTCATTCTGACTCTTGACTCCTGAATTCTGTTCGATAAATAGAAATAGAACAGATGGTAGGGGCGCACAACTAACTGTGCGCCCCTGCTGTATTCTGACTTTTTACGGCATCTAGGAAAACCTCTCTCTAAATCTCTCTCCTAAAAGGAGAGAGACTTTGAATTTCCCCCTTCCCGCATCGGGAAGGGGGTTAGGGGGTTAGGTTTTGCGTGGACTTTTCCACATAACGTGAAAAGTCAGCTACTGTATTAAGGTCGCTTGATGGCTAAAGTAAGTCCATCGGCGATGGGGACAAGGGACAATGTTATCCGTTCGTCATGATGTAACTTTTTGTTGAGAGCGCGGATAGATTGGGTGCTTTCATCTTGATTTTGCTCATCAGCAACTTGTCCAGACCATAAAACATTATCAATAGCAATTAATCCACCTGGACGCACTAATTGTAGCGATCGCTCATAATATCCATCATAATTTTCTTTATCAGCATCAATAAAGGCAAAGTCAAAGGTTTCTGCTTGACCAGTTGCCAATAATTGATCTAAAGTTTCTAAAGCTGGTGCTAATCGGAGATCGATTTTATCGGCAACTCCAGCTTCTTGCCAATACCGCCGAGCGATCGCAGTAAATTCTTCACTCACATCACAAGCAATAATTTTCCCATCATCTGGTAGTGCCAAAGCTACAGAAAGTGAGCTATAACCCGTAAACACTCCAACTTCCAGGGTTTTCTTCGCTCCAATTAACTCCACCAGAAGTCTCATAAACTGCCCTTGTTCTGGTGAAATCTGCATTCCACTCCGGGGATGGCTGGCGGTTTCTTGGCGTAACTTCCCAAGAATCTCTGGTTCCCGTAGCGAAACGGATAAAAGATAATTGTAGAGTTGGTTATCAAGACCTATAGACTGTTTTGGCATGGTAGATGAGAGAATTGAGAGAATCTACAGTTATACTATCGCTGATAAGGGGAATCTCAGGAATAACATGGTGCGATTAGTTTTGACAGCAATATTGCTGGTGCTAGTGACAGCTTGTGGCAGTATTGGACTGCTACCAACTAGCGATTTAGTGCAAAAAGCGATCGCACTTGGGCTAGAACAAACTCAACAAAAACTTAGTCAACAGTTGGATTTAGATTTTCAAGGATTTGAAATCAAGCGGCTATCAATTACCCAAGAACAACCCCTGACGATTGAAAATTTACCAGCTTTCCGCGTTCGGGGAACCTACGACTTGATTGTTAAGCTACCAAAACGAAGCTTGACGCAACCAAAAAAACCCTTTGACGTTTACTTGCAAATTCAGCAAGAGGGTAAAACTTGGCGATTGCTACTTCCAGAAAAAGGTAGCAAAGATACTCAACCAATCTGGCGTAGCTATCTCATCCAATAGCAGGTGTGTGCAAACAGTGAAACCATCACAATACTTTATGTATAACTGCTGGGGCACAGTCATCATCAAGGTATAGTTTCACCGGAGACAAGGGAAGATGTATATTAACTTTTTCATCAGTTCCATTGCTGGAATTGTGGTTGTGGTGCTGGCGGCTTTTGGTTTACTGCAATGGTTGCACATCCCTGCTGGTAACTTTCTTGACTGGGTGATTGGTGGTGCTAGTTTTTGGTGGCTGTTGGTAATTGTTACCGTACCGTGGAATGTGCATTTTCAAGCCAAAGAAGTCTTAGCAGAAGCAGCACAATCAACTGAGAAAGGAATTCCAGTCGATGAGAAGCAGGTGAAGTATGTCACACTTTTAGCAAAGCGATCGCTCTGGGTTGCCATTGCTTTACACTTATTCTCAGCCGTTGGTCTTTATACTCTTGCTGTCACTGGTATTAGTACGGTGGGATATATAAGTTCTGGTGCAGCTTTATTATTAACAATTCTCCGTCCAGCGATTCGAGCTTATGAGTATTTATACGCGCGGTTAGCGATGATTCGCCAAGAATGGAAGTATCCGCGCGAAGATATTTTTGAATTGCGCGATCGCTTCTCTATATTGGAACAAAAAATCCAGTCATTGGAAGATCAACTCAACCCAGAACAACCTTATTCCTTATCCGCGACTCAACAACGCTTTGCTGAAGAGACTCGCAGAGATTTAGCTCGAATTGCGGCTAACGTGGAAGAATTACGGGCGACAAATCAAACAGAACATGAGCGTTTGGGGAGAGAAGCCAGAAATGCGATCGCGCAACTTTCCACCGACGGACAATTTCTCGATCATGTCCGCGAAATTATTCGATTTTTTAAGACCGCTTAATTATTGCTTTAAGAGGTTGTTTGAAAAGTGTTTCGCTGTGACTTTAGGCACTTGATGAAAATTCTAGATCACAAAGATGCGATAAATCATCACAAAGACGCGATGAATCGCCGTCTCTACAAAAAACTGATTATTGTAGAGACGGCGATTTATCGCGTCTTGTCTTAACAATAGCGGTTCTCATTTATATGAAGTACATTTTTCAACCTCACCGCGTGTTTCCTGACGCAAACACGCGGTGAGATTCCGATTGTATATGTTATAACTTTGTACGGATGATGTTTGGTGAAGCTCACATAACTTCAGGAGTACTCATAGTGAATCAGATACAACTAACTTTAACTATTGGTTACTTATTAATGACATTCTATTTTTTAACTAATTGGTTAATATTTTCCCTACGTCATCCTGCTTCCACTCCCGAAGATAAATTTTTATCAGTTGTGATGTTTCTGGTGACAACTATCTTCTGGCCTATAATGATTCCCATTTCTTGTTTAGAAATGGTTCAACAAAAGCGAATAGACTTTAGTAAAATGATTCCTGTTATTTTAGCAATATTCGTATTTAGTATTTCATATTATTTCACCGAATAATTCATTATTCCTCCTCACAAATTGTATAGAGATAAAGAGAAGCCGGAGGTTTAACTTGTGACCCTCCGGCTTCTTTGTGCAACATACTACCTTCATTTATTAGGCAGTTTATTTATTGAATTGGAAATTTCCTAACGGCGTCTGCTGCCAAAACCACTTGAACGGCGGGGTGCTGTACTACGCCCACTACCAAAACCACTGCCAGAATTGCGTCTGGTAGTGCTGGAGTTACCAGAGGGTCGCAATGTACTACCACCAAACCCAGAACCAGAAGGACGGTTATTACCTGTAGTACTACGCGGTGTATTGCGTACATTTGAATTTCCAGGATATGACCTTCTAATTGTTCCTGTATTGCGGAACGCAGTGCGATTTGTAACGGCTGCGGGTGGGGCATTGTAGCGACTTTGGTAGTTTTGAACTGCTTGGCCATAGCTGCCGCCATATCCACCGAAGCCACTTAATCCTTGTCCTGATTGATAGACAGGGGGTACATAATATTGGGGTCTAAACAACATACTACCAATTGCCTGTCCCGCCAAGCTACCAGCCACAGACCCAGCAAACGGTGCCCAGAAGCTATTTTCTCGACGGACTACAACCGTCTCTTGTTGTCCGGTTTGGGGATTGGTTTTATTTTCGGTAACGTTGTGAACGTACTCAAGTTTAAAGTCTTCTGTCAGGTATAAAATTGGTTGTCCTTTTTCTACCTTCAGATAGGTTTTCTTACCCTGCTTGATTTCATCATCAGTTAACCGTGCCATTTGCAAATTTTCGGTTGCAAAGGTTGGGGGCTTATTATTAAGTAAAAACAGGTTGTACTCACCAGTTCCATCGTCATAAGTAGCTTGTTGTATTTGATACTCTCCGTCACTCAGCTTGGTGGTAGTCGAGGTTTGACTAACGTTCTTAGCTGGAGGAGTAGTTTCGTTTCCCCCACCACAAGCGACAGTTGTGACACACAAACTCAGAGCTAAAAAAACGGCTGTAAATTTACGTACTATGGTCATGATCATTGGATTATTGTCCTATCTCTGAGCTTAACAATTTCTCGATGTGAGTAGTAAGTACGGACTACCCAACACATTATAATGGAATCAATTCTGGGTAATATTGCAACAGTTGATCGCTAGTGAGTTCATCGCCTAACTGTGCTGGAGAAAAATGTACTTGGATTGCCTTCAATCTATGTTTATAATGCAAATTTATCAATGCTTTCAAGCCTTCCTTGAGTGCCTGAACGTTAGAAAGATCAGTTTCTAACTCTGGTACTTCTCCTTCATAAGCCACTGTAATCATCACAATAACGTTACGGGTTACAGGTATAGATAAAGGTTCATTCAATCCAGAGTCAGAAGTATAATCTGGTTCGCTGAGATATCTTTCGGCAGAATCAGTAAATAATTCATTCACGTAATCTCCTGCTTCGCCTTCACTCCAAAATACATCTCCTTCGTTAGCAGCAGAAAGCCAATATTCATCGTATTGCAGCAGGGTTTGGCTAATTTCTACTAATCCTTCTCCCAAAACTTCTAAGTCCCCATCGGCATCGATCGCGTCTCGTCCAGCACTATTTAATACTCCCAAAATTGGCGCTACTTCACCTCCCCCTAAGTGCAGAAATAGTCGAAATACTACATAGCGAGTTCGACCGATCATTTTATTAAATAAATTAGCCATTTTCGTCCTCCAATTTTTTTGTCATTTGTCATTTGTCATTTGTCATTGGTCATTTGTCATTTGTCATTTGTCATTTGTCATT
>NZ_JBDNJQ010000253.1:0-7814 GCF_051172895.1 Nostoc sp. CALU 1950
TTGGGAAAGGGTTACTGGGTTTGGGTTAAAGGTTTTTAATTTCCCTTTCCCCCTTAACCGACAAGTATTGATATGAGTCCTATAGCTATCATCAAAGCAACGTAAATCCGTTTTTAGATACATCATCTTACTTAGCATCAGCCAATATATTTTTGATGTCTGCTAGCTGCACCACTCCTGAAAAAGTTGGACTATTAATTACAAAGAAAGGTGTGCCAGAAACAGCCAATTTTTCAGCTAGCTGGATATCTTTATTAATTGCGGGAGTGGCAAGAGTCAAGTCACGTTTAAATTTACCCAAATCCAGATTCAGGTTTTTAGCAATATCTAAATATAACGCTTCACCCAGTTTTTTTTGATTAGTAAATAGGGCATCATAATATTCCCAAAACTTACCCTGTTGATGTGCAGCCCAAGCCGCTGTCGCAGCTGGCAATGCTTCAGCATGAATTGAAGTCAGCGGTAAATTCTTGTAAACTAATCTTAGATTATCTGGATACTTTGCTAACAAATTTTTCAAGGTTTTATGCGCCTCTGCACAATAGGGACATTGAAAATCTGAAAATTCTATCAGCACAGTTTTTGATTGAGTTGATCCTGTGGTGGGAGACTCACCAATTACTATTTGAGGATTCGTTTTGAAATCCTGTACAAATGCTTGCCGTACTTGTTTGATTTTCTGTTGTTGTTGCTGCTGATAGGCTTGAACAGATTCAATTATTACCTCTGGGTGTTCTCGGATAATTTGTAACACTTGCTGTTCCAACTTTGGATCAACGGTGCTGGTAGCTTGTGCAGGAAATGACCAGGTGATAAGCAAACAGAATAAACCTATTGCTGCCCAAGTACGTAGATACTGAAGTAATGGACTAAAGCAATCAAAGAATCTACCCATACAAAAACTCATAAATACTTCTTTAACCCGGATTTCTCACCACACCTCTCAAAGCCTGCGCTTGTGCAGGGGAGCAAGGGAGCAGGGGAGCAGGGGAGAGTTCAATGTGCCAAGTTCAATCCCCTCTGCCCCTCTGCCCCTCCGCCCCTCTGCTCCATCAAACGCCTGAAGCTTTTGAGAAATGCTGGTTTAAGGGGATTCTATACATTACTTGTTAAAAAGATCCAGCAATCATCCCAGCAAGTAAAATAAAACCAATCCACACATTTTGCCGGAACATCTCACCATAAACACGGTTAGGTAAATCTTGCTTTGTTAATCGTAGAGACTGCCAAACCCATCCGATAGTAGCAACTGCAAGGCTAATCCAGAAGGCTAAGTGCAGATTTATGACTATGCCTAACCAAGCCAATAACAAGATTGTGCCAGCAAAGAAAATTCCAATAGCAACAGGGGCATAATTTCCAAAAAATAGAGCGCTAGAATTAACACCAATGCGGCGATCGTCTTCCTTGTCGCTCATGGCGTAAACTGTATCAAATCCCAATGTCCACAGTACAGTCGCGCCCCAAAGTAACCAAGTTGGTTGGGAGATGGTTTGTGTGACTGCACTCCAGCTAATCAACACGCCAAAACCCCAGGCGATGGAAAGCACCAGTTGCGGCACAGGAAACACCCGCTTTGCACCTGGATAAAACAGAATTACTGGCACTGCTGCCACACATAACCAGAAACTCAGGGGGTTAAGATAAAAGGCCAAGATAGCTGCACATACTAGCGATACGATCGCAACTACAATCCCAACTTTTACAGACAAGGCACGAGAAGCGAGGGGGCGATCGCGTGTTCTCTCCACTTCTGGATCAATATCTCGATCCCACAAATCATTGACTACGCACCCAGTCGCACTCGTGGCCAGAGTACCCAATATAATCACACCAACCAGAGGCAAAGGCGGTTTCCCCGCAGCTGCCAAAAATACAGCCCAAAGGGCAGGAATCATTAAAATTAACCGTCCTTCTGGTTTATGCCATCGCAAAAGCCGGATAATTGTAAGCCAAACTGGTTCCTGGGGGCGTTCTGGCGTCCTTAGCATAGAATTGTTACTGGGATTGGTTACTGGGGATTGGGTACTGGGGATTGGGAAAACTTTTCGTCAGTCCCTACTTCCTAGTTCACACATCTTTACATCTATAGAATAACGTTATTTGTTATTTGTAAAAACATAACCTCAAGTGGCAACTTTAAATATTTTTAAATAGTCACTAGGTTAGAAGCAGTAGGGTGAATATACTTAGCTCAATTACCCTCGACCAAAAATGAAGATTGCTGAATATTGTTAGTTTACTCAAAACTCAGTATTCAGTTCGAGCTAGTGTATTGCAATAAATATCAGTGCCAGCTACCCCGACATACCACCGTTTGCCATCATTTCTTATAAAGAGAGAAAACTAGATGCTGAATTTAGTTTCGGCTAGCTGGGAGAGTGCTACAACTCAACCACCTAAGCAAGACCGGATTATTGCTGCCATTGACCTGGGAACAAATTCTTTACACATGGTAGTAGTGAAGATTGACCCCACACTACCAGCTTTCAGCATTATTGCCAGAGAAAAAGAAACCGTGAGACTTGGCGATCGCGATCTGACGACAGGGGAACTCAAACCGGAGATCATTAAAAAGGCGATCGCAGCTTTAGGACGTTTTCAAGAAGTTGCCAAAACTATCAACGTTGAAACAATCATCGCTGTGGCAACTAGTGCTGTGCGGGAAGCCCCCAATGGTAAAGATTTTTTGCACAAAATAGAAACGGAGTTGGGTTTAAGCGTTGACTTGATTTCTGGTCAAGAAGAAGCGCGGCGAATCTATCTTGGCGTGCTGTCGGGGATGGAATTTCATAACCAGCCCCACATGATTGTTGATATTGGCGGTGGTTCCACAGAGTTAGTTTTGGGTGATAGTCACCAAGCACGCACTCTCACTAGTACCAAAGTCGGTGCAGTGCGACTCACTAGCGAGTTAATCACTACCGATCCCATCAGCAACACTGAGTTTCAGTATCTGCAAGCATACGCACGTGGAATGTTAGAACGTTCTGTGGATGAGATACTAGCAAACCTAGAGTTTGGCGAGTCTCCACGTTTGGTAGGTACATCTGGCACAATTGAAACCCTGGCGATGATTCATGCGCGAGAAAAGTCAGGTGTCATTCCTTCCACACTCAATGGCTATCAGTTCAGTCTTAAAGACTTGCGAGAGTTGGTAAATCGCTTGCGGAAACTCAGTAATTCAGAAAAGGCTGCCATTCCTGGGATGCCAGATAAACGATCTGAAGTTATACTTGCTGGCGCAGTAATATTACAGGAAGCGATGACCCTTTTGGGTAGTGAATCGATCACAGTTTGTGAGCGTTCTCTGAGGGAAGGCGTAATCGTAGACTGGATGCTAACCCACGGTTTAATTGAAGATAAGCTGCGCTACCAAAGTTCAGTTCGGGAACGGAATGTTCTCAAACTCGCTAATAAATACCATGTCAATTTAGAATATAGCGATCGCGTTGCAAAATTTGCCGAGAGTTTATTTGACCAAACTCAAGGTATTCTGCACCACTGGGGATCTGATGAACGACAACTGTTGTGGGCGGCTGCAATATTACACAATTGCGGTCATTATGTCAGCCATTCGTCTCACCACAAGCACTCTTACTATCTAATTCGCAATGGTGAATTGCTTGGTTATACAGAAACAGAGATTGAAATCATTGCCAATTTAGCGCGTTATCATCGCAAATCGCCGCCTAAGAAAAAACATGAAAATTACCAGAGTTTGCTGACTAAACACCAGCGACAAATGATCAGTCAATTGAGTGCAATTCTCAGATTGGCGGTGGCATTAGATAGACGACAAATTGGTGCGATCGCTCAAGTCCAATGTGAGTATTATTCACAGTTTCGGCAGGTAAATTTGCTAATTTTCCCTTCTCAAACTGATGATGACTGTGCTTTAGAACTTTGGAGCTTAGATTATAAAAAAGGAGTGTTTGAGGAAGAATTTGGAGTGAAATTAGTAGCGAGTTTAGAAAAGTCTAGCGTTACTAGCTTGTCTTAGAAACTAGGGTGCGTTAACGGAGTGTAACGCACCTGTACATAGTTTGTATGGAGTTTCTTGCTTGAGTGAGTTAGAAGAACCCCAACCCCCTGTTTTCTAAAGTTGCCCCACAAGCTTTTAATCTCCCCAACTTATCGGGTGATTGGGGGGAAATTGTCTAAAAATCCCTCAATTTATCGGGGGATTTAGGAGAAACTACAAATATTTTGGTTTTGCATAGAGATATGTGTACACCGTAGGCAAGCGGGGAGGATACTCTGATGTAATTCATGTAATTAGGAAACGCTATATTCCATTCTTGGGATAATTCATCAGCTTGAAAAGTTAGGCTTAATATAAAAGCTTGAGGTAAAAATCAGATGTATTTATCTGGTTGCCTTTTAATTAGCAAAAAAGAATATATTATAACATAAGATGATTTACCTTGATATTATTTCAAAATTTAACTAGACCTTCTATCTAATTTTGGCATCCTACTTAAGTACCAATTTATAAACTGCCCTAAGAAGCATTTAAAAATAAAAATTACTAATTAGAATAGAATTATCAATCTATTTATATAGGTTATGTTGCTATTGGATATCTAAGCCGGGAAAACTTAGATATCCTTATATAAAGTTTCAATAAAGCAGATTCAATTGGTCAGTTCTCTGCACTGGTGAATACTTAGATTTCAGCGTAGATATCGTACTACATTATTATGAAAATGTATCAGCTTTGGGAGTTATGCTCGATATCAAAGCTTGAGGTAATTAAGTCGCCGAGAAAAATTCAATGTATATGAAGAAATGATAAAGAAAGCAAGGTATGTTATGCCGTAGGCTAACGCACTTTGGATTGTTGACGGTGCATTGCGCTGTGTGACACACACCCTACATTGAAATTCATTAACATAGCTGGAAATAGTAGCACCGACTTACTTACTTAATAAATATGATGAATTTATCTGTCAAAGTTTGCAAACTCGGTTAAAAACAGCCAAGATTGTGACTTTAGAAATTGAAGTGTCCAAAACCAAGCATCCTTGGATGAAATTTGCGGTTATGTTCTACTACTTCCTCTAATATACAAGGCTAGGTTGTAGCTTGCTTCCCCGCAGAGTTACGGAGCGAAACTCAATAAAACCCTGAAAATATTGGGTTTCCTTCCTCAACCCAACCTTTATTTGAGTATTAATTCCTTCTCTCTGAGACGCTACACGAACACAAAACTACATAATTCGGTAAAATTGGGTAAAGCAATTTTTGCGCTTGTTAAACAAAGGCATCAGCAAACCCATGCAACTGAAACTCAGTGCATCTCGACTTCCCTTCGCCCCCCTCTTGTTAATTGCCCCCTTTTTCCTATGGGGGACGGCAATGGTAGCCATGAAAGGAGTGATACCCCACACCACACCGCTATTCATGGCGGGAGTACGTTTGATACCAGCAGGGATGTTAATTCTGATTGCAGCAGCATTTATGGGTAAACCCCAGCCTAGGGGTTGGGCTGCATGGCTGTGGATTGCCTTATTTGCCCTTGTAGATGGGACGCTATTTCAAGGCTTTTTGGCAGAGGGATTAGTCAGAACCACTGCGGGGTTAGGGTCTGTGATGATTGACTCGCAACCCTTGGCTGTTGCATTACTATCTTTGTGGCTATTCCAAGAACACATTGGTTTTTGGGGATGGCTAGGATTAGGCTTAGGAGTCACGGGCATTAGTTTAATTGGCTTACCTGATGAGTTGATTTTACATTTTCTCGACTCAGGGGTGAATGTCACAATTGGCAGCTGGCAAGATTTGTTTGCTAGTGGCGAGTGGTTGATGCTGTTAGCCGCGCTATCAATGGCAGTGGGAACAGTGTTAATTCGGTTTGTGTGCCGATATGCTGACCCAGTAAGTGCTACAGGATGGCACATGATTTTGGGTGGATTGCCACTATGGGGAGTTTCATCAGTTGTCGAATCCCAGCAGTGGGAGAATCTCGGAGGATATGACTTAGTGGCTTTGGGTTATGCTACCGTATTTGGCAGTGCGATCGCTTATGGATTATTTTTCTACTTTGCCTCTAGTGGCAGTCTCACCAGTCTTAGTTCCCTGACCTTCCTCACGCCCGTTTTTGCCCTACTGTTTGGAAATCTCTTCCTATCAGAAGTCCTCAGTCCGTTGCAGTGGATAGGAGTATTTCTCACTTTAATTAGCATCTATCTCATTAATCAACGTGATACTTTAGGAGCGCAGAACGACACAGTTACTGTCGGCGAAATAGCAAATATACAGCAACCAGTTTTAGAAGCATCTACTAAAAAATTAAATCCCATAACCTTAACAGTCAGAGAATCTGAATCAGAAATTTGACCCTAACTCGTTCAAAAAGATTGGGGAGTAGTAGTGCTGTTAGCGGTAGCGGGGCGTTTAGCCCGTGCTGAGTGGAAAATCTCACTTCTTGACTCGGAACTGGCTCAATGCCCCGCTACCACTAACTGAACTGTTTTGCCTAATGACAAATGACAAATGAAAAATAAAAAATGACAATTAACATTTGGTCATCTAGAAGCTATTGTGGTATCGAAGACTTCAAAAGCACGTTTAGGCTGAAACTTGCAATATGAGGCTATGCCGTTCCTCAATTCTTATATTTACCTGTTTTTCTTGTGTGGGTTTTTATCCAATTCGCTCAAGCACAGCTGCACCTAACCTAGCACCTAAAATTTTAGAACTTGCACAAGCTAGTTCGAGAGTTACTGCTAGTCCAGATGTTTGGAGATATGGTAGTCGAAAATCAGATGTGCAGATATTACAAACCCAATTAAAGCAGTTGGGATACTACAGTGGCGCTGTAGATGGACAGTACAACGCCAGTACGGAAACCGCTGTAGCTAAATTCCAGAAAGCAAAGGGTTTACAAATAGATGGCCTTGCTGGTCTGACGACCAGAGAGAGACTGCAAGCAGATTTGGTAGCTAAAAATCAGATTGTCACTTCTCCAATAATCACCTCTCCAATTGTCGCCCCTTCTGCTCCAACCTCCCCAGCAACTACAACACCCAAGCCAACTGAGAGAGGTTTTGTTTGGTGGTTAATATTTGCCATTGGAGTCCTGGGATGCATGGGGGCACTTTTTTACCTGCTAAGGTGGTTTCGTCAGGTTAAACAAGTTCAAAAGTCCGAAATATTAGATGATGAAAGTCTGACTGAAGTGAATATAGAACCGATTAGACTACACTTACCAGAGATAGCAAATAATCCACAAACAGCTACACCACCACTGTCTACAAAATTGCTACTACCAGAAAAAACTTCCCGGCTTGCTAAACTCAATATCGTTGATGAATTAATTCAAGACTTACGCAGTTCTGACCCAACGAAGCGGCGCAAGGCTATTTGGGATTTGGGTCAGCAGGGAGATTCGCGGGCAATTCAGCCGATGGTTGACCTGATGATTGATGCTGATTCTCAAGAAAGCAGTTTAATTTTGGCAGCTTTGTCAGAAATTGGCATCCGCACACTCAAACCGATGAACCGTGGTTTAGCAATTTCACTGCAAGATGAAAGTCCACAAGTGCGGCAAAATGCGATTCGTGACCTGACGCGCGTTTATGACATGATGGGTCAAATGAGTCAGATGTTGCGCCATGCCCTGGAAGACCCAGATGCCGAAGTGCAAGCAACAGCACGATATGCTTTAACTCAGATGAATCGAATGCGTGGCTTATCGGAACAACAAAGTTTAACGGAAGATTCACACAACGATTCACAACAATAGAGCAAGAGCTTAGGACCAGCCCTTTCAAGGTCTTGTAATTTTCCCCAAATTATAGTTAGTTGAA
>NZ_JBDNJQ010000254.1:0-7697 GCF_051172895.1 Nostoc sp. CALU 1950
TTAAGAAGTCGGGGATCTGACCACCGCTAACCACTCATAACTAATGGGACAGACTCTAGCTATCTAATTGGTGTTGTTTGCAGGTAAGTGGAAAAAAACACCAATTAGAGTGACTACACAATATTCATGAAACAACAGCATCTATTTCACATCTTGACGACGACTTTGCTCCTGGAAGTAGTCGCGCCAGCTTTTGGGTAAGGCTTCAAGTTGAGCAGCTTGGTGAAGTAACTCTGGATTGTTCTGCTCACGAGTATAAAGCTGAGTGATATTCGCAACAGTAATATTGTTGTCATCCCGGCTCACTAACTCTAAAGTGTCTCCGGCTCCGACTTCGCCCTCTTGCAAAACACAAAAATAAAATCCAGTTCGACGACTTGCAAGAAATCGTTTAACCATATCAGGTCGTCCAAACCGAATCCCAAGTTTGTAACAGGGTAGGCGAGGTTGTGTCACCATCAGTTTGACATTGCCGATATGAAAGCGATCGCCAATATTCACATCTTCTTCTCTCAGTCCAGCGATCGTGAAATTTTCGCCAAAGATGCCTAGCGGTAGTTCTGTATCAGGCAATTCACCTCGCCAGTAATCGTAATGCTCGAATGGATAGACATAGACTGCTTTGTCTGCTCCTCCATGAACGGTTAGATCGGCTTGCCCATCACCGTCTAAATTGAGTAAGCGCACCATCACGCGATCGCTGACTGGTTCTTTAAAAATTCCAGTGCTAACTGTTTTCCCTTTCCAGGCCACTTCACGCGGCAGTCCGATATTTACAGAAATGAGTTTCATGAGAATTTGAAATTGGGTCAGTACTCAAGTATCTAAATTGAATCAAAAAATAAGTTAATTAAAGGAGTGCTTGATGAATTAAAGGTGCAATGATAGCGATGTTCTTCACCAATTCATCGGAAAGAGTTACTGCACACATATAGGATTACTACCGGGAGTAGCATCAGGATAGAAAGTGCGGATTCCACCATCTCTTCTCACAAACACTGCTTTAAACATATTACCTTGATCAGTTACATTCAAATGACAAACAGTGTTAGTTGAACTGGTATTGGGGTTATTTTTATAACCTAAAGCTCCTATGGCAAGAATTTCTTCAGCACTGAGAGTATAGGCATAACCTTTAATAGAAGACTGAGCAGTAGTATTGCCAACTTTAACAATAGCGCCAATGGTATAAATCACATTGGGAACAACTTCTTCTCTGGATGTATTGTTATTTAATCGTCCAGCTAAACCCTTTTCTTGAAGTTCCACATAACGGCCAACAAAATGCAATCCACCTATAGAACCTCCTGCAACAGGTTCTCCACATAAAATATGCTCAAAACCATCTGCATTAAACCAGACATTAGTCAAGTCAGCTAAAAAATCTGCATCGGAAGTGCGCCCCAAAACCAGATATCCCCCTACATATTGTTTAATATTTGCCAAAACAGTAGGATTATTTGTCATCATCAACTGGAAGTTAGAAGGGCTGACAACTGTACCAGGTTGTCCACAAAGATCAGTAACTGCCCTATCAAATGTATTCAGAGTTGGAGCAACCGGGGTAACATCCCCTGGGCTGCCGAATGCTAGTCCAGATAAAGGATTATTGATAGTGTCAAAGAATGGCACAGAACCAGCAGGTAGAGAGGGAGTAGAAGATCCAAAATCAGTAATCACAATATCATCAATGTTAGTTCTGTTGGAAGTTCCATCAGTCTTGCGGATTTCGCAACGAGCTATGCCAGAGATATTAGGTGTAAAAGTTGCTGTTTGAAGTGATTTGGAACTGGTTGTAATTGTTGAACCAACTGCTGTCCATGAGGTTCCGCTTGTAGTCGAACACCACAAGCCCCAAATGGTGTTAGCATCATTACCATACTTAGCATGTTTGATTGTAACTGTACCAATACCTGTGGAGCGATCAAATTTCATCGTAACTTTGCCACTGTTGCGAATGCGAGTAGATTGTGCTCCGGTTTTGACATCACTTGAAGTATTGCCAATTAGAGCATCATTTAAATTCCAAACGCCTGTACTGAGGGTGACATCAGCCACAGCATAAGCCCCCTTTTGACCAGACTCAAAGCCCTCTGAAATTGTGGCACTAATTGCTCGTAGGGAAAAAAATGAAAGCAGGAAGACTGCTCCTCCTGCTATCTTCAATGGAAATGCTAATTTCAACATAATCAACAAAGTTAAATATTGAGCTAAATACTAATTGTAAAGTTGATTGATTATCGATTGATTAAGCTCTTTTTAAGACTAAAATACTAAATTTAGATTATTAAATCATTGAGTGATTTAACCAAGTTAATTTACACACCCTGGATATAATTAAAGTTTGTAGTAAAAACTTTAGTCCTAAAAGTCCTTATTTTAAGCAATGAATCGCTCACTACAAATTAGGATTTTTTTATGTTTAATGTAATGCCAAGACTATTATAGGAAGCGTAAATTGTTTTTGGAAAATTTTTAGTAGTCTTGTAGGGTGTGTTTGTAGTCCCTTACGCTTCACTCACATATCCTACGTATACTTCAAAAATTTAATACTAGTTTTATCGAACAGAATTTAGGAGTCAGAATTCAGAATGAATTCTGTATGACTGGCGTCTGAATAACCGGGTTTAAGACCCCCACCAAATCGTAGATTTGGTGGTTTTCAATTCCTGCGCCCGGTCTGCCGACTGATTTATTCTGATTCCTGTTAGCGGTAGCGGGGCGTTTAGCCCATTCTGACTTCTGAATTCTTCTTCAAATTGTGAAGCTCATAAATATGACAGAAATTGGTGAAAAACCTAATCAATTTGTTTCTGGTTGAGATTTATGAGTTCTAACTGCCGTTAATCACAAAATCTAACTGTAGACAGATGAAACATGAAGCGTTAATGTTAATGGGAATATCTTTTTTTGTGTTTAGGCTATATTCAAGTCTAGCGCTAGAGAGAAAGAGTTAATCACTTAAGGTTGCTCTTAAATTGTACTGCATCTTACCAAAAGACATAGGTTTTATTACTCATGCTCAACGTATCCACTCACAATTCTCAACAAACTCAACAACTGATTGACAATACTGACTGGAACGTTATTGAAACGGAGTTTGACCCAACGCAGTTACATCACAAGGAAACCGTCTTCACTCTTGGTAATGGGTTGTTAGGAGTGCGGGGTACGTTTGAAGAAGGGTATTCTGAGGATTTTCCAGCCACACTCATCCACGGTGTTTATGATGATGTGACAATTGCTAATACCGAATTGGTAAACTGTCCCAACTGGCTGCCATTGGTGGTAAAAGTAGCTGGCGAACGCTTTAGCCTGGACAGTGGTGAAATTCTCAACTATGAACGTCGGCTTGATCTACGCTTAGGTTTAGTTAGCCGTGATGTGCGGTGGCGTAGTCCTAATGGTCATACCTTAGATTTTCACTTCCAGCGGTTCACAAGTTTAGCAGACCAACATGTTTTGGCGATTCGCGCTCAAGTTACATCCGTAGACTTTGAGGGTGAAATTACCATCGAAGCAGGATTTGACAGCGAACCACATAACCAAGGCGTCAAACATTGGCGAACTTTAAACCAAGGTGGCATAGATCAGATTATCTGGCTAAACAGTCAAACCATTCACTCAGGTATTCAACTGGGGATGGCGGCTAAGTTAGTGGTAGATGGTGACGAGACTACAGCCGTGAGTGTCAAAAATGCCTCTAGTTCTCCAACCTTGACAACCACCTTGGAGTTATACCCAGGAAAAACGGCGACTGTAGAAAAGATTGTCACCCTGTTTACTTCACGAGAAACAGAAATCCCCGTTGCAGCAGCCTTACAAAGACTCGCTAATGAACCCAGATATACTACCCTGTTGGCAGCTCACATTGCGGCATGGGAACAAGTGTGGCAAGACAGTGACATTATAATAGAAGGCGATCGCTTGGCTCAATTAAGCGTCCGTTACAATCTCTTCCAATTACTAGCTGTAACACCACGTCACGATAGCCGAGTCAGCATTCCTCCCAAAACCCTCTCCGGTTTTGCCTATAGCGGACATATCTTTTGGGATACGGAAATATTCATCCTTCCCTTTCTCACCTTAACTCAACCAGCCCTAGCGCGGAACTTGCTCACCTACCGCTACCACACCTTACCAGGAGCTAGACGCAAAGCTCAAGAAGCAGGTTATCAAGGAGCAATGTTTGCTTGGGAAAGTGCTACTACTGGCGATGAAGTAACTCCGCGCTGGGTACCTGCTCCCAACGGTGAATTAATCCGCATCTGGTGCGGTGACATTGAAGTGCATATCACCGCTGATGTTGCTTATGCAGTTTTACACTACTGGCAAACTACCAACGATGATGATTGGATGCGAGATTATGGCGCGGAAATTCTTCTTGATACGGCTGTGTTCTGGGAAAGTCGGGTGCAGTGGAACCAAGAGCGCCACAGCTATGACATCCTAGATGTAATTGGCCCTGATGAAAATCACGATCGCGTCGATAATAATGCCTTTACCAATCTTATGGTACGGTGGCATTTGCAGTCAGCTTTGGCGCTGTGGGACTGGCTCAAACAAGCTTACCCTGAAACATCAGCAGAACTGGTGCAAAAACTCAACTTAACCACAGAACGGCTGCACAATTGGGCAGAAATTCAAGAGCGCCTATTTGTCAATGAAGATGCCCAAACAGGTTTAATTGAGCAGTTTGAAGGCTTTTTCCAGTTAGAAGACGTTAACCTGGCTGATTACGAACCGCGCAGCAAATCTCTACAAGGTTTGTTGGGAATTGAAGCTACAAGCCAAAAGCAGATTCTCAAGCAGCCAGATGTATTGATGCTCTTGTATTTATTGCGCGATCGCTATGACTATAACACCCTTGTCACCAACTGGGACTATTACACCCAACGCACCGACCACAGTTATGGTTCTTCACTAGGCCCAGCGATTCACGCCATCTTAGCTTGCGACCTTAATAAACCAGCCGAAGCCTACACACATTTTCTGCGATCGGCCTTGGTAGACTTAGAAGATGTAAGGCTTAACGCCGCCGAAGGAATTCACGCCGCCAGTGCTGGAGGAGTATGGCAAGCAGTAGTTTTTGGGTTTGGCGGTATTCGGATGACTCAATTCGGCCCCGTTGCCTGTCCCAACCTACCACCTAACTGGACGCGTTTGAAGTTTCGCCTGCAATGGCGTAACGAGTGGTATGACTTCGACTTACAAGCCGAAACAGAAGTCAAAGTTCCCGCATTGGTAGATGCACACCCGAAAATTAGTGAGGTTGTGTTCGAGTTGGATGAAGTTTTAATCGATAGCTAAGAGTTTACCTGCGATCGCTTCCCCAAAACCGACATCTCCCTAGTTTTAGTAGGCAAAACCTTCCCTCTCCGAATCGGAAAGGGACAGACTTGAACTTTAGTTCAAGGCAGGGAGAGGTTCTTCTAGCGAGTAACTGCTGCTTTAATCTTCTTACAAATATCCACCCAAGCTTGATTCTCTTGTGCTGAGTTCAGACTGTCTAAAGGTTGATTCGGAGGGTGCGCTGACTGATACTTTTCAATTTCTGTTTCGTCATAGCTGCAAAAACTCAACGGTATCCAAATAATCGTGAGTCCTTTGGCTTCAGCCGCATCTAACAACGGCGGTAACTCATCCTCGGCAATAAAGTCTGATGCTAAAAAATCGGGGCTAACCAACAATACTGCCACTTTTGCTGCTGCTAAAGCATTTTCAATTTCTTTGCGCCACTCAGCACCGGGTTGAATTTTGGTATCGTCCCACACTACCATATTTTGGTTACGAATCATTGGCTTGAGGTGTTTCTGGAGTTTGGTAAGCCACTCCTGATCTTGATGACTATAGCTAATGAAAACTTGATTTCTGGTTACAGGTTCAGACATAGGTACTTCCAAATTTGGTAGAGTCGGTAAAACATCGTCAATTAGTCTGCGGACATCTACCATACAAAAATTCTTCTGGCACTGGATTTGGTAATTACGCACATTCAGGGAGTTGTACAACACGTCTCGCTCGTAAAAATAAGGCGCTTGACTATCCTTACACTTTTCACAGTTGCAGGGAACAAGTGTTTTATATTCCAGGCGTTCGTAAGACTTATGGATTTTTTCCAGTTCATGGTTGATAACTGCTAGCAGTTCTTTCTTGTGTTTTCCTGCTACGCGGACTTTAATTTCTCGTTGATTGTAGTGTTCAATCACTTCAGCACGGGTTTGGTCTTTAGCAAGAACAACCCCTGTTTTCCAAACTAGGGTTTGTTGTTCAATATCGGAGTGCATTTCGACTATAAAGCGGGTGAGAATACCTTTCGGCATGAAGTCATATTTATAACGCAGGATTAGGTTATTGGATTCATCCCAATTGCAACCAGGTTGATTGACAGAGAGTAATTGAGGTGCGATATAAGTGCCGGGACGACTAGGTATTTCGTAACACAGTTTAAATTTCATCATTAGCCGCAACAGTTCTGGTCGCATATTGGCATATTTGTTTTCGTGCCAAATATTTTTTAAATCATTGCGATCGAATTTACCCAGGTTTTGAATTACTTGTGGATTATCTAACACTTTGTAAACGGCATCTGTACCCCAAGTGGGCTTGAGAATCACGGTTTTTATTAAAAAGTCATCATCTTGGAAGTGAAGGCATACACCTAAATCATGCAGATAGTCACTGAGTTGAAGTTTATCCTCCTGTTTAGTAAAACCATGTTGATCGCAGATGTTTAGATATTCTTCCAAGCTAATATATTCGCGAGAGTTACCTTCTAAAGCTTCTCGCACTTTGACCCAGGTTTTAGGGAGTTCTATGCCTACATGAGGTAGGTTAGTAATATAATGCTTAATTTTATTTAAGATTTCTGGCAGACCGCGATCAGTGGCTAGGTTTGTAGTGAGTGTTTCCTGAAAATTAGTGAATTCACGCCGTAACTCCCGCTCGTTTATTTCTCGTTTGCGCTCCTGTTTTTCATTTTTGATAATTAACAAAGGACTATTACCGCTCAGCAATTCAACCACATTTAACCAGTAGTAAAAATCTGTGTCTTCTTTGCGAGTATCAGCAACCAAGGCATAAAGAGAGCGTTTTGTGAGGAAAAATTGGTGGGTAGCATGGTAAATTTCTTGACCCCCAAAGTCCCAAATATTGACCTGAAATTCTCTGTTATTGTCAAGCAAGAACTTCCATTGAATAATATCAATGCCTTCGGTGGTATTTTCATCTTGTTGTAACGTATATTGATTGTCTTGAATTTTTTTGGCTAGCGTAGTTTTACCTGCACCACCTTCTCCCACAATGAGTAATTTGGCTTCGTAGAAGCGATCGGTTTCTTGTTCTAGTTGTTGCCTGCAAAAGTCAAGAATTGCTTTAACCCCATTCGTGATAATTTCTGGTGGAGGTGATTCTAAAGGATTATCTTTGAGATCGAGGGTTTGCAGGTTGGTGAGTTGACCAATTTCTGGTGGCAGACTGCTCAGTTGATTACTACCCAGGTCGAGGGTTTGCAGGTTGGTGAGTTGTCCAAATTCCGGTGGCAGACTGCTCAGTTGATTACTGCCCAGGTAGAAGTATTGCAGGTTGGTGAGTTGTCCAAATTCCGGTGGCAGACTGCTCAGTTGATTACGGTTGAGGTAGAGGTATTGCAGGTTGGTGAGTTGGCCAATTTCCGCTGGCAGACTGCTCAGTTGATT
>NZ_JBDNJQ010000255.1:0-7668 GCF_051172895.1 Nostoc sp. CALU 1950
GATAAATCGCCGTCTCTACAATAATCAGTCTTTTGTAGAGACGGCGATTCATCGCGTCTATTGTCTTAACCGAAAAGTATTGAGTCGGGATTCTTATCTCTCATTAATGATTTAGGATCACTATAGCAATTCTAATTACTACTATGGTTTCCCTAAGATACAGCTAGAGCTTGGATGAATTGTAGAAGCAATTGAACTTGTGGGTGAAGACATTAAAACAATAACGCTACCTATAATCTGTAAAGACAGTAGCAAGAAAATACTGTAGTAAATTATTTTTAAATCTTTATTAATGATTTGAAAATAACGTTCTACAAAGGAAGAATAACCTGCGATTCCCACAGAGCAAAAACTTCCAATAATCAATAATCTCATCAATAATTCAATAGAAGAGATAAATGGCGATCGCTCTTGATTATAACAGGGTAAAAAGTTATATTTTTCAATTATTAAATTCCCTAATACAGAGTTAAATGCCACTGGTTTTACAACCATTAATTGTTGACTTATTTTGTGGGGATATTTGACTAAATGGTTACTTACAGAATGATTATATTGATCTACAGCTAATATGTTCGCCATTGATTCTTCAGATGGAATAAGCACAGCAACAATACTCAAGGTAAGGCTAGTAGCAGCAACTACAAGTTTTTTATTGATTTTCATTCAACTTTTCCTTTTTATTCGCATAACAATTGTTGTTTACATCCCCAATCCTGACCGGATAAATAAATCAGCAATGCTACCAAGTCCTATCCCAAAACCCGGAATTATAAATAGAAGCATCATGGCAAATAATCCGAATTGGCTATATTGCAGTGGCTTTAGCTGAGGAAAAATTTCACTGAAAATATGAAAGCCATCGAGTGGTGGAATTGGCAGCAGATTAAACAGAAATAACGTCAAATTAATCCGAGCCGCTAGGTAAAGAAATTCGACACTCAAGAGTCCTGAAAGACTAGGGTTAAAGAAAAGTTTGAGCAGCACAACAAATAGAATTCCTAAAGCCAGATTTGACAATGGCCCTGCTGCTGATACCAAAATATTGCCTAACTTTCCAGAACGAAACTTAGATGGGTTGACGGGCATTTGTCCCCAAGCTATACCCATGAGACAGAGAAAGATGAGCGATTCTTTGCCCATGTGAACTACAGGATTCAGTGTCAAATGACCGGTTTGTTGTGGAGTATTATCTCCCTGACTCATCGCAGCCCAGCCGTGAGCAAGCTCATGCAAAGTGATGGAGAATATGACAATAACAACGATTCTGAAAAAATGAATCGGCTCTGTGATGAGTGTTTGGATAAACATATATTCTGGCTCGTGGTATGTTTGAAGCTGAAATCTGCCCTTTCCGAAGACACGCATGAAAAATTTACCCAATTTCAAAACTACAAGTTTTGAGAATTAAGTGCGATCGCAAATAAATTAGGTAAGATATTTTTGTGCGACTTCCAAGACTAGTTCAAAAATCTATGGAGACGTTGGTTGTTGAGAATGAAGCGAATCAGTTGCTTGAAATCAGCGTAGGCTAGCCCGTCGTAGACATCGCTTTGCAAGACGCCTCGTTAAAATCAGCTTTTTCTCACCACGATAATAGAAGTTCTCATCTATACCGACTGCAATGCCTCGGAAAGCTGAGTAAGGCAGTATTTGTATCATAATTTACTATATTTTGGTAATGCCCCATATCTGTAATAACAAGCTCGTTACCAAAATGTTATTAAAATTACTAAGTAAAAGTCCATAGTGAATACTCGTATATTTTGTAATCAAATTACGTTTACTTTCTGAGTACTAATTGCTTGTATAGCAATCAAAAAATGCATTTTAGTATTTAATAGCCTTATTATCCTACTGGTTAACACGTATTAAAAATTAAAGTTTCTGTATATAAAGCTCTTGTATTACTAATGAGTTATTGCATATTTCAGCTTGCTTAACCAACATTTTTTAATAACTGACCAGATGGTAATTCTCAGTCAGCTATTACTTAGCAATACTTAATACACCAAAAATAAATATCGTTTACTAAATAATTTAAAAATTAATACAGTAATTAGACAGGATAATAACGGCTTATTGGTATTATTTTGATGCACAAACGCAATGATGATGAACAACAATGGATGAAGATCAGCGCCGTTCTTATTGGCGTGCTAATACTACTTTAATTCGTAATCTTTTAATTGTCTGGGCATTGGTTTCCTTAGTTTTCAGTATTTTGTTGGTTCAACCTTTGAATGCAATCCGGTTTTTTGGCGTACCCTTTGGCTTTTGGATGGCACAACAAGGATCAATCTTGGTGTTTGTAGCCTTGATTTTCATTTATGCCTTCCAAATGGACAAGCTAGACCGCAAATACAATCTCGGTAAGCAAGACCAAAAATACAATCTCAAGAAGTGAGGAAAAACCGTGTCAGTTGAAATTTGGACTATTGTATTAGTTGGACTTTCCTTCGTCGCCTACATTTATATTGGTTGGCAATCACGAGTCGAAAATAGTAAAGACTTCTTTATCGCAGGTCAAGGAATACCCTCAATTGCTAATGGTGCAGCCACCGCCGCCGACTGGATGTCCGCAGCCTCGTTTATTTCAATGGCGGGGCTGATTTCTTTTTTGGGTTACGACGGTTCTATTTATTTGATGGGGTGGACGGGTGGCTATGTACTACTGGCATTATTGCTGGCTCCCTACCTGCGGAAATTTGGTAAGTATACAGTGCCAGATTTTGTAGGCGATCGCTACTACTCTAATATCGCCCGTTTGGTGGCAGTAGTTGCAGCCATTTTCGTCTCCCTCACCTACGTTGCTGGACAAATGCGGGGCGTGGGCATTGTTTTTAGCCGCTTCCTCCAAGTAGATATCAATACAGGTGTGATCATCGGCATGGTGATCGTCGGCTTTTTCTCTGTTTTGGGTGGGATGAAAGGCATCACCTGGACACAAGTAGCACAGTACTGTGTGTTGATTTTTGCTTACCTGATTCCAGCGATCGCGATCGCTTGGTTTCTCACTGGTAATCCTGTTCCTCAGCTAGCATTTACCTTCAGTGATATTGCTGACAAACTCAATAAAATTCAGGTTGACCTGGGGTTTAAGCCGTATACTGAGCCGTTTGTGAACAAATCGATGCTAGATGTGCTGTTCACCACCATTGCCCTGATGGTGGGCACTGCTGGCTTACCCCATATTATTGTCAGATTTTACACAGTCAAGAGTGTGCGTGCAGCCCGCTTTTCTGCTGGTTGGGCATTGCTATTTATTGCTATTCTTTATACAACTGCTCCAGCCCTCTCCATGTTTGCCCGCTATAACCTGATCGATTCCCTGCACAATCAGACGGTTGCAGAAGTGCAGCAGCTAGACTGGGCAACCAAATGGGAAAAAACTAAACTGTTGGCTTTTGATGACATCAATAAGGATGGGCGTTTCCAATTAACTCCAAACAAAGACACCAATGAAATCAAGATTGACCGAGATATTATTGTGCTTTCTACCCCAGAGGTAGCTAATTTGCCTCCGTGGGTAATTGGCTTGGTAGCGGCTGGCGGTTTGGCTGCTGCTTTGTCTACAGCATCAGGTTTATTGCTGGTAATTTCCAGTTCCATCGCCCACGATATCTACTACCGGATCATCGATTCATCAGCCTCAGAAGAAAAACGGGTGTTTGTCGGGCGGATTATGGTAGGTTTTTCCCTCGTCCTCGCCGGATATTTTGGGGTGAATCCGCCGGGATTTGTGAGTGAGGTGGTGGCTTTTGCCTTTGGTTTAGCCGCTGCTAGTTTCTTCCCGGTGATTTTCCTGGGGATTTTCGATAAACGCACCAATTCCGAAGGTGCGATCGCTGGCATGGTGACGGGTTTAATTTTTACAATCATTTACATTGTCGGCGTCAAGTTTGGCGGTATGCAACCCTGGTTCTTTGGGGTTTCTCCCGAAGGAATTGGTACTTTGGGGATGCTAATTAATTTCGCAGTTACCCTAGTGGTTTCGCGCCTAACACCTCCTCCTCCAGCCGAAATTCAAGCAATGGTAGAAGACCTCCGCAGCCCATTGATTGAAGAATAGGGGATTGGGCATGGGGCATGGGGCATTGGGCATTGGGCATTGAAAAGAGGCAGAGGGGCAAAGGGGCAGAGGGGAAAGAAGGTAATTTTTTATCCTCCCCCTTGCCCCCAGCCCCTGCTCCCCTGCTTCTTCCTCATCTCCCTTGTCTCCCTCATCTCCCCCTGCTCCCTCTGCTTCCCCTATTCCCTACTGTCCAAGTTCTTTGATGTTATTCATCACTTGTTCATATAAGTCATTGTTTCCCTGACTTTGAAAAATGCTTGCTGCTTGTTCCAAGTCCTTAAGTGCCCCCTGTCTGTCTCCATTGGTAGCGCGAGCATTTCCTCGGTTATTGTAGGCAGGGGCAAAGTTAGGATTGAGGCGAATGGCTTGATTGTAATCTGCGATCGCACCCTGGGGATCTCCATTGGCAACACGGGCATTTCCTCGGTTATTGTAGGCGATCGCATATTTGGGGTTGAGGAGAATAGCTTGGTCAAGATCATCTAGTGCCCCTTTTTTGTCTCCATTGGTGGCGCGGGCATTCCCCCGGTTATTGTAGGCTTCGGCATAGTTGGGATTCAGGCGAATCGCTTCACTGTAATCTTTAACCGCTTCTCTGTTATTTCCTAGTGAGGCGCGAGCATTTCCCAAGTTATTGTGGGCTTCGGCGTCGTTAGGGTTGATGCGAAGTGCTTGATTGTAATCTGCGATCGCTTTTTCTTTGTCTCCCAAATCAAAGTAGGCTAGTCCCCGACCGTTGTAGGCAGCGCCATACTGAGAATTTTGACTAATTGCTTTACCATAAGAAGCGATCGCAGCTTGCAAGTCACCGTTTAAATGCTGATTCTTTCCCTGAAGATAGAACTGCCCACCCTTAGATGTTGTAGCTGAACGACGGCTAGGTTGACTGACTCCTATTTCTGTCACCAATACATTGTCATTCTTACTACAAGAAACACTGCTAATTGCAGTTAAGGTAGTAAAAATAGCTATGGTAAATAAAGTATTTACCCTTATCTGCTTTTGCCTGAATAAACGCCGTTTCATAAGTTAATATAAACTACCATAACGCCTGAAGAAAATTAGTACCAAAGTCTAGATTTTAATTTTTTAACTCAATAGTTATTTTAACTTTTGATAGACATTAAAAGTCAATTGAAATATTTGCCTGATATTTAATAGTTATATTAAGGAAAAAATCTGATTCATAAAGTATAAAAATTGTCAATTTGGCTCTTTGCTATTGTCATATTTGCGCTTTTCGACAATAGATTTATGACCAGTAAACTACTGTTGGTCACGTTTTTTAGAATACTGTTGAAAAAAATATATTTGAAATATTAAGATTTCTTCTTTACAAAAACTCCATAAATTCTGGCATTTGTAGCTAGATGGACAATTTACTCATCTTCTGTTTCACTCTCTTGAATTTTGGAAGTCAGCCGCCAAGAGGTGTTTTTCTCAATATCTACAGACAATTGTTCCAGATTTTGCCCTAAATCTTTTTGGAGTTTCTGAGTTATTGTAATGGGAAAATCTAAATTAATACCTTGAGTTTGTGCTAGCCTTGCCAATTCTGTAAATGTAGCTTTGACTGTAGTCCGTTCATAACTAGTCAGCTTATAATAAGAAGTTTCAGATATATTTTGAGCTTGCATAGCTTTTTTCATGCGTTCTTGCAAATGCTCAAATTCAGAGTTCAACAACTTGCATTGCTGTTCAAGTTGTAAGTATCTGGTACTTAGTGATATTAAGTCTTCCGTTGCGGAGTCCGGGCTGGCTTGGGCTTGTAATCTCAACAAATTTAAGTGGATTTGAGCCAGATAAATACAATCTAAATAAGCATACTCTATCTGTTCTTCAGTCAGGGGACGTTTTCCCCAATCACTTTTTTGTTCTTGTTTGTCAATATTGTTAAAGCTACAAAGTGCAGTAGCTATGGTCTTAAGTTGGTAGTTGGGTAATGGTAAAAGATAATAGGGAATTTTTTTTGCCATTTCCAAAGTGCAGGTAATATTTTTGGCTTTCTTATTACCGAGAAGCTTTAGATCATAACTGGCGTTGTGAAAAACTTTTTCAATGGCAGAATTTATCATAATTTGTTCAATAAATTCTGCTATAATATTTGGCTGATCTAATACATCTAAAAGGTAGACGCGATCGCCACTCATATCTTGAGGATTATCTAATACCTGAATCAGTGATAATCTAGGATTACGACTTTTATAGTCAGCCACTTCTGTATCTATCCACAGCGTTTTAGCCTTGGTATATTCAGCGACAATGGCACTAATTTCGCTGGCGGAAGTAAGGTAGGGCATTGGCTAATATTTCCTGATATTTAGGGCATTGTAAGTAAGCCATAGTTTTCTAAAGTAACATTTTGTTGGGACTTTTGCTGCCACAGCATTCCATAAACGCTGAAGTTTTGAATTCGTCATAGACATCGCCAAATTGACTAAAATCTGATAATATCGAGTCACCACTGTGGGGTGGCATAATCTACCATTGAAATAGCTACTGGGCATCTACATTAAATTCATAGAGAGCTACAGGCTGTATATAGAGCCATCCTGGTTAGCAGCCGTTAGAAAAATTGAATTGGCATTTCTCAAAACTAGTCGCAAAATCTTAGCTTCAAGAAATCGTCCAAGGTTCAATTTTTAGTAACCTGAGCTATTGCTTAGGTACTTTTGCTAATTAACATTTAATTGTTTTTTAACATCTGCTCCTCACCATGACATCACACATCAATTAATCGCTTCAAGTACTCAATTCGGAGATAAATAATGAAAAAGCTAATTCCATTGCTAATTAGTGGCATTTTGGTAGTTGGTGCTTTTGGCTGCGAAGAGGCTCCTAAAACTGGTTCAGACACTCCTAGCACAACTAATCAAGCTGCTCAAGCACCAGCAACACCAGCTTCTCAGATAAATCAAACTGCGGATAAAACTGCCAAAATTCCAGGAAAAGAAGCAACTCCTTTAGTAGCTAGTACAGACACTAAAGTTAAAACCGATTCTGAAAAAACAGCAGCCACAAAAGCTAAGAGCGACTTAAAAACTGAAGTTAGCGCAAAGTTGAATAAAGGCTTACCAGGCAACAAGTTACAAGTTGAAAACAAAGAGGGTGAAATTATCCTCAAAGGCACAGCCGCTTCTGTTGAAGAACTCAAGAAAGCTGAAACCTTAGCTAAAGAAGTTCAAGGTGTGAAGACAGTAAAGGTAGAAGCAAAAGTTGATACTGTGAAAAAGCCATAAAAGAATAACTGAAGCTTTCAGTTAGCATCGGTATAAAAGCCAAATAGAGACTTACATCTGTGTAAGTCTCTGTTTTTGCTTGCTTGTAGCTATTTTCAGGTAAATAGACCACAGGGTAGGGACGCAAGACCTTGCGGTTCAAATATATGAAAACTGCTGTAAATAAAAAGTAAGCAATAAGTGGTTGATACCACTTGAATGAGTTTATAAACCTATGGTTAATAGTTAAAATCTTATAAAAAAGACTGAAACCATTTTTCAGTCTACTGGAGTAGACTTCAGTTTAGCTATAGGATTACTATAGCAATCCTAAATCATTTGTGAAAATCAATCATACATAAATATTTTTGGGAA
>NZ_JBDNJQ010000256.1:0-7628 GCF_051172895.1 Nostoc sp. CALU 1950
GCCTGTGAACAGGCTCAAAGCTGTTAAACACACAACCAAACCGTATAGCTTCGATCTCATTGTTTTGAACGCTATAAGCGTTTATCAAATAAAAGTGGTTTTTTCATGGGTGCATTTTGATTGCGATCGCAGCTTTCAATTACAGCAGATTTCAGGTAAATGAAGTACATATATAAAACCCAAAACCTTGTAGAGGCGTAGCAGTACTACGTCTCTACGTGTACTCGATTAGAGCGCAATCTGCTGTAACGCAATATCCCTAACACCAAGATTGTTCTCCCGAAGGATTGTGCAGTAACTCCCGAATATTGGCTTCGATAACCCGATAGCCCACATTGCCATTGAGTCTCTGCCGTCCTTCATTAAAAATCAGGGTGGGGCTGACTGTAACTGTATGCTCTTTGACTAATTCAAAATCCTGGGATAGCTCGGCATAAGCCTCACCACTATCGATCTGAGCTTCGATAGCAGCGATCGGCAGTCTTAATTCCTCCGCAATTCCAAATTGCACCTTGCGGTCAGAAACATCTGCCAGTTGGGTAAAAAACGCCTCCCGAAATGCCCAGGTTGTTTTTTCAAATACCTGTTGATTTCGCTCTACTAAACCCTTCGTTTCTAGTAGTTGAATAGCATGGAGAAATAAATGACAGGATGTCGATGAAGGTGGTGTAACGTTAGTCCAAATATCAGAATGAACGGTTATGTGATCGAACTTTTTTGCAACCTCCTGGACATGATCGCTGTATCCTTGCAAACCACCGCGATCGCGCCATCGGTTTTCCAGTTTTTCACGAGCAACACCAAAAACAGGGACAAAGTGCTGTGCGATGGCAATCTTGTCTTCAAAGGTTGTTTTCAACTCATCCAAACGAATCTGAGCAATATAAGCCCAAACGCAGAGAACATCGGAAAAGTAAAAAATACGAATCGGTTCCATATCACTTCATCCTTAGACCCACCAGGGTTTCTTTCCAGTGCGAGGATCAGTTTCCGTCCACGGCGAGATTAAAATGCTGTTATCGATCACTGCAACCTGGACAATCTTGAGCGGTAGAGAAGCCGGGCCACGCACCACCGCCCCATCTGGGGCATAACGGGAACCATGACAGGGACATTGAAACTGCTGATCTAGGGCGTTCCAGGGGAAGGTACAACCGAGGTGAGTGCAGTTATCGACAAGCCCAATATGATCCAGGGTGCGATCTTCTTTGACAATCAGATAAGTGGGTTCTCCTGCCAAACCTGCAACCAGGGCGCGGCTTTGGGGCGGTTCAGCCAGAATTTGCGAGGCGGGGATTTGTTTCCCTAGAATATCTTTAGCAAGAATAGCACCCCCTGCTCCCGTTTTTTCGCCTCGAGCAATAAAGAATTTGCCAGCAGGATAGAGCGCAGCACCAGCTGTAGCAGCAACAGTTGCTCCGGTAATAAAGTTGAGTAGTTGCCGTCTTGATAGGGATGGACTTTCGATTGGAATACTAGTATCCATTATGGATCTCCTTATAAAGTTGATGAGTGAATCCCTTTAAAGTTAAAGTTGCTCGTTGGTATGGCTGGTATGAATTCCCGGGAGGCTATAAAGACCGCAAAATCCTACTAAAGCTGTCACCAGCAATACGCTACCTGCAACGATAAGACCAATACCCAATCCTGTACTGCTGTAAGGGAAAAGTCCTAGATAAAACAACGCCGAAGCCAACAACAGACGGATCAGGCGATCTAACGAACCAACATTCGTTTTCAGAACTGTCATCTCCAATATTGAATGGGCTACAAAACCCTTGGGAAAATCTTGAATGGGCTGCGAAACCCTTAGAAAACCCTTGGTGCAATTATGCGAGAAGCAACTCTCAAGGGATTGCAATTTTTTTCTTATCTTCTCTTTAATTATAACCCCTAAATAGCTGGGAATTTTTAATATCAGCATTTATATGTTTCTAGTACAATTCATACAGTTTATCCAGTATTCAAACATGATTTCAAACAACAGGATGCCATACTTTTTTTGTGATTAATTCTCTATAGCTAATTTGGAAATACCTATTATGAGTTCGGAAAGTTTAGCGGCTCTCAAGCCTTATCTCAGCTTTTTTCACCCTGTTACTATGTGGATCTTGCTGGTCGTTGCGCTCTATGCCATGTACTTGGGTGTGCAAGTTCGACGGACGAGGCTGGCAGACGGAGATATCAAGAAAGAATTGGTCAAAGGTCGGTTCGCCATCCGGCATCACCAAATTGGCTCTATCCTCCTGGCGCTGATGGTAATGGGTGCGATCGGGGGAATTACTGTCACCTACCTCAACAGTGGCAAGATTGTGATTGGCCCTCATCTGTTTGCTGGCTTAGGGATGGTGGGGTTGATTTCCACTTCTGCTGCGTTGGTTCCCTTTATGCAGAAGCATGACTGGGTTCGCAGCATCCACATTTCGCTGAACCTCACTCTGCTGGGATTGTTTGGCTGGCAAGCTGTGACAGGGGTGCAAATTGTGCAAAAGATTGTTACCCAAATGATGATGAATAGTGCAGCGTAAGTAGTATTTATCCTACGGAACCAACGATTTATGTCGGCATCCGATATGAATCGTTATTAATCTGCGATCGCGCTCAGTAAATTAAGATGGAAAAATTACATTGAAAATATTCATATAACCCTATATTGTTATGTTATGACATATTAAAGTAGTTAAATAAACCCGATAACCAGATAGCAATATCTAGTCAATAGCACCCACCTATTCACAGGAGATGCTCTATTAATTGGGTGGTGTAGTAGTGGATATTCTATTTAGATATTTTTGCTTGAAGAACAGTTTAATTTTTAGGAAAGACTATTTATGACAAACCAACTTTCTACTCATCTGCAATCAATCAAGGCTGAGACACTCAAGCAGTGGCTAGACCATAACCAAGCGATATTAGTAGATGTACGGGAGCCTTCAGAATACGCCGCAGAAAGGATTCATGGAGCTAAATCTGTTCCATTGTCTCAATTTGATATTAACCAGATTCCCGTTGAAACAGGCAAAAGCCTAGTGCTGTGCTGCCAGACTGGAAATCGATCTGCTCAAGCTGCTAAGAAACTCTTAACCAATGGTGTAGAAACAGTAATTAATCTGGAAGGTGGGCTAAATGCTTGGAAGCAGTCGGGCTATGCCACTCAGATTAATATAAATGCCCCCATTAGTATGTTTCGGCAAGTACAAATTGTTGCTGGTTCACTTGTTTTTGTCGGTACAATTCTAGGAGCATTTGTATCGCCTTGGTTTCTAATTCTTAGCGGCTTTGTCGGCGCGGGGCTAGTGTTTGCTGGGGTATCAAATACCTGTGCGATGGCTGCTTTACTAGCAAAGTTACCCTATAACCAACGTGGACAGTCGTAGTCATCGAAATTTTGATTATTGTTAAATGTGTCGCCGTCGAAGCAGATTATTTAAAACCAACCAAATGGGATTCGATTGGCGGCTCCAATGGTAACGCCAACCAAAGCCAAACGTACAGTAACCAAACAAGTCCAGGGATGACGACTGCTAAAGCAACTGTGACAATCCGTACTCCTTGAACTGGCAGTTTCCATCGCTGTGCAATTGCTGCACACACTCCTGAAATTACTTTGTGGCGACGACTACGGTAAAAAGGTATTGTTGTTTTCCCTGAAGTATTTACTTTTGTGCGTGATGGATTAAGTTTTACAATTAAAGAACTAATCAGTCCTATAGAACCCAAAATAGCCGATGGGATGGTAAAAATCGCCAGCCAGTGGGCAAAGAACATCCCTGTAACTAGTTCTCCCAGCCAGGAAGGGTTAGGACAACGAAAGATGATCGCTTCTGACTGACAACCAAAGCGTTCAGCTAAACCCATTCCTCCCCAAGTTAGTAGGAGGGGTAAAATCCCGTAGAAGATGATTATGCCAAGCAAAACAAAGTGCCAACGAATTGAAAGCGATCGCCAAATTGCAATCGATGAAAGCGCTGGGCCAACAAACAACAGTATCAAAATCAAAGGATAGTAAATCATTTATAGATTTTCTTGGATATGTTTTTTTGATTTAGATTGAATAACTTTTTGGGGTCGATTGAGAAACTTTAACTGTTCAAACCAAAGCAGAGCGATCGCCCCACCGCCTAAACAAATTGCTAAGTCGATTGGGTGTAAAAAGGAGAAGCTAAACAATTGACGCAAGAAGGGAACATACAAGACGATCGCTAGAAAAGCCAGTCCCCCACCAATCACCCACCAAAGGGCATTATTGGGAGATTTCAAGATTTTTAAGCTGAGGCGAGATGAAGAACTTTCACTCAAAATTAGGAATAAATTTGCCAAAATCAACGTCGTAAACGTTAAGGCACGGGCATCAAGTTCGCCTTGTCTGCGATATAGTGCAACTATAAAGATGACGAGAACAATTACCAAAATCCCCACCCCTTGCAGTACTGCCAAACCCAAAGTTTTCCGGCCAAATAATGGTTCTTTGGGGTTGCGGGGAGGACGCTGCATCACCGTTGCTTCTGCGGGTTCGGCTTCTAAAACGATGGAGCAAGCTGGATCGATAATCAAATGTAGAAAGGCAACGTGAACGGGAAGTAATACTAACGGTAGCTTAAACAACACTGGAATCAAAGACATCCCAGCGATCGGGATGTGAATCGCTAGCAGATATGCCATTGCTTTACGGAGATTATCAAAAATTCGCCGTCCCAATTTCACCGCTTGCACAATGGACGAAAAATCATCATCCAATAACACTAAAGCCGCCGACTCACGGGCAACATCTGTGCCTCGCTGTCCCATCGCAATCCCGATTTGAGCAGATTTGAGAGCCGGGGCATCATTCACACCATCCCCAGTCATAGCAACGACTTCACCCTTGGCTTTCAAAGCATTAACTAAGCGCAATTTTTGTTCGGGAACGGCTCGTGCAAAGATATTTGTACTTTGAATACGTTGTTCGAGTTCAACGTCACTCATCAGATCCAATTCTGCTCCCGTCAGAATGGCTCCCATTTGCATCAATCCAATCTGACGGGCAATAGTTTGAGCCGTTCCAGGATAATCACCCGTAATCATAACTACTCGAATACCTGCGGTATAACATTCTTGAATTGCCGCCGCAACGTTTGGACGCACTGGATCAGACAGTCCAACTAAGCCGATAAATTGAAAAGGAAAGTCATGTTGCTCATCGGGTAAATGATTTGGATTAAGGGACGGATGAGGCGGTAAAAATGGCGGTGGCGCATCAACAAGAGAGGCTTTGGCAACGCCTAACACACGCAATCCTTGATTTGCCATTTCACTGATTTGGGTTGCCATAATTCTCTGCTGTTGGGGCGTGAAATGACAGAGATCCGCGATCGCTTCCGGCGCTCCTTTGGCTGCAATTTCATACTGCTGGCCATCGGCTGACTGCCAAACGTGAGACATTGCTAGTAGATGCGGTGAGAGCGGATATTCTCGCAACAGTATCCAATCGTCATGCAGATGTTCAGTATGTGCGAGATAGCGATCGCCTAATTCCTTAAATGCTTTCTCCATTGGATCAAAAGGATCTCTTTGGCTTGCCAGAATGCAGAACTCGACTAATTCATGAACCGTTTCGGGGAGAGACTCTCGTAAATGCAATTCCAAATTATATGGGTGAGGGTTTTCTGCATGGTTATATGCAAATAGCTGTTGCACAGCCATCTGATTCAGCGTCAGCGTCCCGGTTTTATCGACACACAGAACCGTTGCAGAACCCAAGGTTTCCACGGCGGAAGCGCGACGAGCTAAAACGTGTTTCTGAGAAATTCGCCAGGCTCCCAAGGCTAAGAAAATCGTCACGACAACCGGAAATTCGTTTGGCAAAATTGCCATTGCTAGGGTAATACCTGCGAGAAATCCTTTGAGCCAATCTCCTCGCGTGATTCCATAAATAACAACGATTGCCACACACAACAATAAAGCGATGCCAAACAGACGGCTCACCAACCGAGTCATTTCTTGTTGTAGGGGAGTCGGTTCCGGCTTGACTTTTTGCAAAGCGTTACCAATCTTGCCCATCTCTGTTTGAGCGCCCACTGCTTGGACTTGAGCAATTCCCTGTCCTTGAACTACCAAGGTTCCAGAATATACAAAGGGCAACTCATCTCCCCCTGGACGCGCCATTTTCACGGTACCGGCGGCAGCAACTTTGCGAACGGGTAGGGATTCCCCAGTGAGTAACGATTCATCAGTTGAAAAATTTGAGCATGATAGTACCATTGCATCGGCAGGAACGCGATCGCCTTCTGCCAACACCAAGACATCTCCCCGAACGACTTCTCGCCCTGCAATTCGTTTTCGCTCTCCATCCCGAATCACCAAGGCGCGAGGACTAGAAAGATCGCGCAAGGCTTCTAGGGCGTGTTCCGTCTTACCTTCCTGGTAAAGGCTAATTCCGGTGATGAAGAAGACGAAACCTAGCAAAATCAGGGCTTCCTGTAGATCGCCTAAAATCCAATAAATGATACCACCACCGACTAGCAAGAGAAAGATCGGATCTTGAACGGTTTCCCAAGCGAACGATAAAATACTGCGAGAGCGAGATGAGGGGAGTTCATTGTAGCCTTCGTCTTTGAGCCGAGCGATCGCGTCAAGCTCAGATAAGCCATCCACGGTATTGAGATCGACGGTGGAAACCATAATCTCGCTTTTTCCTATGAAACACAAAAACAGAGCAATTCAACTTGATATTAAATACCAAACTTGAAGAACTCGTGAGGTAGTATAAACGTTTATCCTGATTCACTTCCAAACTCGCTTCTTCACCGAGACAGTTCTGAGTGCTGTTACCGGATAGCTAGGGTTTAGCCCGTAACGAGTGCTGTGTAAAAAATTTTCACTGACTGCTAACTCCATCAGTGGTTCGTCCACTTATCTCACTCTCGTGGATGCGGTAGATTGCGATCGCTTCTGAACGTCCCTCAGCATCAATCCAAGTTCGATTGATCGCAGGTGAGAGCGTTGTATTGCGCTCTTTGATCAAGTGCATTGCGCGATCGATGTCTGAATGCTCGGTGAGGCGTGAGGCTCGACCATTCACAATCACGCTGCGCCAATGAAGGGGCCCGTGAATTTCTTCAACCTGTAGGCAGATTTCTGGATTCGCATCTATGTCGTGAGTCTTCATGCCGACCGTTGTAAACAGGTAGATGTCCTCTTCTTCAAGATAATAATACATTGGCATCACGTAGGGTTTGCCTTCGTGTACGCAGCCAAGATGACCGTATCCTACTTGGTGTAGTAGTTCATGTATTTCTTTTGAACTCATTTCATCAATATCTAACATTAATATTCTCCTAAAGATTCAGTTGATTGATAGTGTATTAAAGAGAAATATTCTCCGCCTTACATCTGTTGTTAGATAGAGTAGATATGTGAAAGCTGAAATAATTCATAATTAAGAATTCATAATTTCAAGACGCTTCCAAACTTGCTACCGTTGCGCTATCAATGGTAAGTCCTAAACTATCCACTATCCTGTTGACCAATGAATTTTTAATTCATTGGGGGCTGCTGTAGAGTCTTTTTAATTATGAATTAATAATTATAAATTAATCAGAAATGTTGAATCCTAATACAAAACTTTACATATCTAGTTACACTAACTC
>NZ_JBDNJQ010000257.1:0-7411 GCF_051172895.1 Nostoc sp. CALU 1950
CAATATAGCGAACCTACCTCTTTGTGTCAACTACTTTTTCCAAAATATTTTGGGACTCCTTTTCAGTCTCCTGAAACTGACTACAGTGCTGGGTTGTAGGCAACAATGGTTTATGCACTGTGTTGACTAAGGATGGGTGAAGCGTGAATTTTCAGTCGGTAATAGCTTTATTGCATCAGTTTTGGGGCGATCGCGGTTGTCTTATTGCCCAGCCCTACGATATTGAAAAGGGGGCTGGTACTAAGAATCCCCATACATTTTTAAGAGCATTGGGGCCAGAACCGTGGGCCGTTGCCTACGTTGAACCATGTCGTCGCCCTACAGATGGGCGCTATGGCGAAAACCCGAATCGTTTCCAACACTATTATCAGTACCAAGTTCTGATTAAGCCATCACCAGATAATATTCAAGAGATATATCTGGATTCCTTGAGGGCTTTAGGCATCCGTCCTGAAGACCACGATATTAGGTTTGTCGAGGATAATTGGGAAGATGCAACGGTAGGAGCTTGGGGCACTGGGTGGGAAGTATGGTTAGATGGGATGGAAGTTACTCAATTTACCTACTTCCAACAGTGTGGAGGAATTGATTGCCGTCCGGTGTCGATTGAGATTACATACGGCTTAGAGCGGCTGACAATGTATCTCCAGCAAGTAGAAGCATTTACAAAGATTCAGTGGACAGACAACATTACTTATGGAGATGTTTTCCTGCAAAGTGAGATTGAGCAGTCTACTTATAACTTTGAAGCGTCGAATCCTGAGTTGCTACTGACGCTGTTTAGTTTGTATGAGCAGGAAGCTACCCAATTGACGGAGCGAGGATTGGTCTTGCCTAGCTTAGATTATGTAATGAAGTGTTCACACACGTTCAATCTGCTGGATGCTAGAGGTGTGATTTCGGTGACAGAGAGAACTCGCTATATTGCAAGGATTCGGCATTTGGCTAGGAAGGTGGCTCATCTATATGTTGAGCAAAGGGAAAAATTAGGTTTTCCGTTGCTCAAAGATACTATGAGTTCAACAGGAGGCCCAAGATCCTAAAGGGTGCGGCTACACGGACTAAGTACAGCTTTGTGTGAAAGCATAGCGTTTTTAACTCAGGGAACGCAAAGGTACGCAGAGTCTTGCCAAATTTAATTTGCTACGACTTTGTGTTCTGTTTATCCGTGCTGTGCTGAGGTTTAAGCTAGATATATCTTTAATAATTTGGCTTTTGCTAAAAGACAGAAATACGGTTAAATATTGAGTCTAGAACATTAAAACTATAAGGATAAGGCCCGCCTGTGCGGGCTTTGTTTGTATAAACTTGATGGACTATACTTCACCAGAAGCATAAAAAATTTTCGCTGTTGCTGATTAAAGAGATGAAAAGCTCACCCAGAGACGCTTGAAGCGCAGATAATAAGAGTTTGGAATATTTTATTTTTGAATTTTATAACCAAATTCAGAAATGCCGATTTTTCTCTATTGCTACCCTAACTATTTTTAAATCAGCTGCAAATTCAGGTTGTCAGGCGCTTTTACAAAAATCTTATGATTCAAACTAGTGGTGTAATTATTTGTCTTGGCTACATTTTTGGGTTGCTGTTTACAGCAGTTCCTTGGGGTGGTGCGTGGATTTTGGTTCTGGGGATAGTAGGAGCAGTTATCTTTAGAAGACGCACTACCCTACGGCAATTTGCTCAGAAACCAGAAAATGTTGGAAGTAAAAATAAGGCAGTGCCTAAGACTTGGCAAACTACTCCCCATCCTCGAATATGGCTAGCTGCTGGTTTGCTGGGATTATTGGCAACTCTATATTTTCAATGGCGAGTGCCGCAACCAGGTGCAAAAGATATTAGTCAGTTCGTTCCGCCTGGAAATAGCAGTAATCAAGAACAACTTGTGATTATTCGCGGTGAAGTGGCAAGTAATCCTCGCTTAACTCGCAGTCAGCGAGGACAATTTTGGCTGGAAGCGACTCAGCTAGATGAGGTTAAAAATGATAAAGGTTCAGCAAGTGTCCCACAAGGGGTGACAGGGAAATTGTATGTGACAGTGCCTATACTTCAAGCTACTGGGTTATACCCTAGTCAACAAATCGCTGTGACTGGCATTTTGTATAAACCAAAGGCGGCTTCCAATCCTGGTGGTTTTGACTTTCAGAAGTTTCTTAAGCAGGAAGGAACGTTTGCTGGTTTGATTGGGCGACAAATAAATGTTTTAGAGCAGGAACGGAAATGGGGATGGTGGCAAATTCGGGAGCGAATTGTGCGATCGCAAGTTCGTTGGTTGGGTGTCCCTGAAGGGCCTCTTGTCAGTGCAATGGTTTTAGGTAGCAAAGCTGTTGATTTACCCTACGATATCCGCGACTTGTTTGTACAAGCTGGATTAGCTCATGCTTTGGCAGCTTCTGGGTTCCAAACTTCTTTGATTTTGAGTGTGATCTTACAGTTAACAAGGCGGGCAAAAAAAGGAACCCAATTTACCCTTGGCTTTTTGGCTTTAATAATTTTTCTGAGCTTAACAGGTTTTCAACCTGCGGTTCTTAGAGCAGTAATTATGGGTTTTGCGGTATTAGTAGGGCTGCTATTAAAAAGGAAGGTAAAACAGTTAGGTTCGCTACTATTGGCGGCAACTCTGTTATTAGTATTTAATCCTCTATGGATTTGGGATTTAGGCTTTCAATTGAGTTTTTTAGCAACGCTGGGATTAGTTGTAACAGTACCCGCATTAGTCAACCGCCTAGCGTGGCTACCACCTGCGATCGCTTCTTTGATTGCCGTTCCCCTAGCTGCAACTATTTGGACTTTACCTGTGCAACTTTTTGTCTTTGGGGTTGTACCATCCTACAGTTTATTACTAAATGTTCTTAGTACTCCCCTAGTTTCAATCATTAGTATAGGTGGCATCATTAGCGCTATAACAGCGTTAATCTGGACTCAGGCAGGAAGCTTTTTAGCTACTGTGCTGCATTACCCGACTGATTGGCTAATTAAACTAGTGGAATTTTTTAGCAAGCTGCCAGGAAATTCTGTGGCTGTAGGTAGTATATCTACTTGGCAGCTTCTGACAATTTATTTACTGATTCTAATGGTTTGGCTAGTGCCTTGGTGGCAGCGGCGGTGGTGGTTTGCTAATGTGATTGCGATTGGTTTAGTATTTATACCCCTTTGGCATTCTACAAATACATTGTTTAGGATAACGGTATTAGAATCTGGTACGGAACCAATTGTAGTAGTTCAAGATCGAGGTACTGTAACTGTAATTAATAGTGGTGATGAAGGTACAGGACGTTTCACAATTCTACCGTTTTTACAACAGCAGGGTGTCAATCAAATTAATTGGGCGATCGCAACTGATTTCCAAGGCAATGAAAGTAATGCTTGGTTTGAATTAATGCGACGTTTGCCAATCAGAAACTTTTATGAGTATTCCCCCAAATCAGAAAATTCTATTACAATTCAGGCAATTCAACAAGAACTACAAAAGAATCAAGGAGTTTATCAACCTTTAGCTGTTGGTCAAGCTGTGAAAGCTGGTTCGATAGTAGCACAATTAATCAACGACCAATTACCCATCTTACAATTGCAAATTTTAGATCAGAATTGGTTATTAGTAGGTAATGTTAAGTCTAAAGAGGTTCAACAACTAGTTAAAAATGGAAGTCTGCCTCGCCCACAAGTGCTTTGGTGTGCCCCTGAATCCTTGAAAGATTTAGTTATTGCTCTGCAACCACAAGTAGCGATCGCTTCTTCTGCAAATTTTGATCCAAAAGCTTTATCTGAACTTAATCAAAGTAAAACAAAACTGTTCTTTACAGGACGAGATGGAGCTATTCAATGGACACCTAATGGTCAATTTGAAGCGTTTATTGAAGCAACAGAAAATAAATCATCTGTTTTATAAAAAGCTCACAAATTCAGTAAATTACAACTGAAAACAACTTCTATGACAATTTATTTTTATAGCACTCGTGAAGAATATGGCTGCTTCTCTAACTTTTCGCCCCACGGCTTTCAATTAGATGAATTGTATTGGTCAACTAGCGAACACTACTTTCAAGCACAAAAGTTTGTGGGTACACTTCATGTAGAACAAATCCGTCTAGTTAAAACACCTAAAGATGCGGCAAAAATGGGACGTGAGAGAACCCGTCCCCTACGTCAAGATTGGGAACAAGTTAAAGACGACATCATGCGGCAAGCTGTGCTGTATAAATTTCAAACCCATACAGATATAAAAGATATCTTACTTTCCACAGGCAATGCAGAAATTGTTGAAAACTCACCGATCGATTTTTACTGGGGTTGCGGAGCCGATGGTAGTGGTAAAAATATGCTAGGAAAAATTTTAATGGAGGTACGAGAGATCCTATACAATGCAGATGTTGATAATAGAACTGTTAAATAATAATATTATTGCTATGAATATTTGCACCAGTATCGATTTCTAGAATCTAAATTGAAGAAGAGAGATAATTAAAGGTATAAAACTAAGATTACTAGGCTTAAATATTTAGTAGTCTATTGCTATAAAAAATATTTTTATTAGCGATCGCTTCATTGATAAACTCTTATCCATACTAAACTTAGGCTGTGGTAAAGCAGTATGATGAAAGATACATCCTGGTTTTGGGAACACTAGATTTATCACCAGACTTAATAGGAAGGGGTTGATGCCTAAAGGTGCATGGAATGATAGATCGAAAAATACAGTTCCCCTGCAATTACCCATAACATACCTAAAACCAGTGAAGCGTAATACGATTACCCATGAATTTGACTCTGGTTCACAAGCAGAAATACTACCTCCACAGGAAAGTGATGACCATTCATCAGAAGCGTCCAACCTACTACGGCAAGGAATTCAACAGCAGCAAGCTGGTGAATTAATAGTGGCGATGAAGTCTTTACAACAATCTTTAGGGCTGTTTCAAGAAGTTGGGGATTTGCAAAAACAGGCACAGGTACTTTCTTTTTTAGCACTGGTAACTTACAGCGCTGGAGACTACAAAGGTGCTATCTCCTACTCCCAACAGTGTCTGTCTTTGCTCAATAACACCTCAGATTTAGCAGTGCAAATGCAAGCACTTTCCCATTTAGGCAATGCATACCGCCACCTGAATGAACATAAAAAGGCAATTGAATTTCTGGAAAAGTGTTTAAAAATAACGAAGCAACTGCAAGATAAACGGAGTCAAGTGGCAGCACTGAATAATTTGGGATTGGTGTATAAAGCTTTGGGCAACTTTACACAGGCCATTGAGTATCAGCAGCAAAGCCTAGAGATTGTGCGGGAACTCAAAGATAACTGGGGTGAGGAACAGGTACTCAAGAATTTAGGTAATGCTTGGTATGCTTTGGATAATTACCCAAAAGCGATCGCTTATTATGAGCAGTGTGTAGTACTAGCACGCTCCTTAAAAAATGTTCGCAGTGCTTCTCAGGTGCTAAAGAATCTGGGAAATGCTTGTTATGCCTTAGGTGATTATGGTAAAGCCATTAAGTATTATGAAGATCGGTTGCAATTAGCCAAAGAAATTCAAGACAAACGCAGCGAGGAACAATCTTTAGGTAGTTTAGGAGTTGCTTGCGAAGCTTTAGGTGACTATAACAAAGCAATTACATATTATGAAGAACGCTTACTGTTAGCTAGGAATCTCAAAGACCGCCGCAGTGAAGAACAAGCTCTTGCCAGTCTGAGAGTCGCTTGCTATGCCTTGGGTGATTATGCCAAAGCTATGCAATACCAGCAGGGAACATCTCAAAATAGTTAAAAAACAGAGATAGAGAAACAATTCAAAATTACTCGCACTGGTCAATTCCTCCCATTGTCTTTTGTTGCTGGAGATATACAAGAACTTCTAAGGTATCTACTTGGGGAAATTCGGCGTAAAAGTTACTCACACTCCGGAAGGGTTCTGGTGTTTCCAAAACTATTGTGCGATCGCCCCACTGTTCTAACCAGGGTAGCAATTTTTGTGGCGCTACTGGAGTACATAGCCAAACTGCTGCTGGAAAAAGCGTTTTGAGAGCAGTTGCTGCTACCGCTATTGTCATACCTGTCGCAATGCCATCATCAACTAAGATAAGTGTTGCATCCTGTGGATTGAACTGGGGACAAGCAGGAATTAATTGAGCCTCAAGATACTTCGCTTGGTTGATGGCTTTATTTAAAGCCATTTCCCGCCACCGCGCATCATGTTTAGGGCGAAACAGCTTTTGATCAGTCCAGAGGACATTTCCGGAAGTAGTCACTGCACCAATTGCTAACTCTGGGTTTTCTGGATGGCTAATCTTTTTCGCTACAACGATTGTCAACGGACAATCCAAAAGACGTGCGATTGTTGCTGCTACTGGTATACCCCCTCTGGGCAAAGCATAAACAATTGGTACAGGCTTTACCCCAGAATCAATAGTTTGCTGAGTCAAAACATCATGGATTACTCGCGCTAATATCTCACCCGCATGGGTGCGATCGGCAAAAAGTGGGGTATATGACATGGTTTTCCCCAGCATCTTAGGACGGCATTGCTTTTATCATGACCGAATTTTGTCTCAAATTAACTGATACAATAAGATTTGTATAAATAATTAAGTATTCAGCAAAAGTCTATTTATTCTGATAAATCTCTAACCAGAGCGGTATTTAACTCAGATAAAACAGCTGGCGCTGATGCCAAAATCCTGATTTTCATGAGCAGCGAAACCCAACTCAGCCTCTTCGACGACTCAAGCTTTAACCAACGAGAACTGATTCCTACAGATGCAAAAATTGCGATCGCTCCAGGAACTTATTCCAGCATCACGGAGTTGACACAGGATTGCGAGCGCTGCCACCGTTGTCCATTAGGAGAGACTCGGACTCATGCGGTTGTCGGACGCGGTAATCTCAAAGCCCCAATTATGGTTATAGGAGAAGCGCCTGGTCAAAATGAAGATGAAACGGGTTTACCATTTGTGGGCAGATCAGGGCAGTTGTTGGAGAAAATTTTGGCATCCGTGAATCTGACTACTGATCATGATGTATACATTGCCAATATCAACAAATGTCGCCCACCAGATAATAGAGTTCCGACTCCTATAGAAGTGGCGGCTTGTCTACCATATTTATTAGAACAAATTCGCTTAGTTGACCCCAAAATAATTTTGTTAACAGGTGCAACTGCTGTCAAAGGTATCACTGGTGATAAGCGAGGGATTACGAAAATTCGCGGTCAGTGGCAAGAGTGGGAAGGGCGGTTATGTATGCCAATTTTTCATCCTTCCTACTTGTTGCGTAACCCTTCCAAAGAAAGAGGTGCGCCGAAATGGTTGATGTGGCAAGATATCCAGGCAGTGCGTGCCAAGTTAGACGAAATCCAAAATAATAGTTAGGGCTTGCTGAAAAAAAAGAGAAGGTTACAGTCTCTAGATTCTCAGACCAAA
>NZ_JBDNJQ010000258.1:0-7397 GCF_051172895.1 Nostoc sp. CALU 1950
TTCCCAAAAATATTTATGTATGATTGATTTTCACAAATGATTTAGGATTGCTATATGTGATTGCGAATTTAAAACATGTGTAATAATTGAGTCTGAATTAAGAAGCCAGAATTCAGACTCAATTATTAGGGGATTCAAACCCGCCACGAATTCTATTTGCTAGGACTAAACATCAATACTTCTCGGTTAAACATTTTTAAAAGAGGGATTTGGTTTGGGTAAAGGGGAAGGGCGAAAGGTTTGTTATTTCCCTTTTCCCCTTTACCGAAAAGTATTGGGCTAAACATATTTGTATAAAAGTGAGCCTAGATAATTTATGTGGCTACAGACTTAAGTATTACTATATATTATGGGCAGATAAATAAAATTAGCGCCACAAGAAACTATTTAAAATTTCCAGCTTTCTAAGATTTTACTAATTTTTAAACTTATTAAAGCTACGAAATAATAAACATAAATATAAGAATTATGTCCAAGTATTTAATATTAGATAACTAATTGTGTAAGGTTGCTTAAAAATTGACTTCTTACAAACTCTCAAAGTGCTGTTTCTTTTTGCGAGAGAAAGTGGAAGGCGATCGCTAGAAAATTTCTAGTAAGTTCCGGTAGTAATATATTGACAAAAATACATCATTGTTATATAGCTACCTTTCACGACAAGGGACATAGAAAATTAACTCAAAGTATCCACTTTGGGCATCGTGTCGTTTTTAAGCCAATACAGTTCAGATAAGACCAAAACACTTGTAGAGACGGCGATTTATCGCGTCTCGAAAACCCACAATTTTGTACAATTAGCCTTTAACCCAAGCGTATTGGTTTTTAAGCTGACAAAATGTTTGGTGTGATTAAGAAGTGTAAAGTTATGTTACACTTAGTTACGAGTCAGGAGTCAATCGCAACCGACATCTGACAACAGGCTGATTTACCAAACATTCCCACAGAACTCACAAAATGACTCTATCGATTCGTCCCGATCTAACTTCTGCTGATCAGGTACTCTCATCTTTAGCGACTGGGCAAAAGCAAACTGTAACAGAAGCCGAAATGAAGCAGGCTGTGCGTACTTTGCTGATTGGATTAGGAGAAGATCCAGACCGCGAAGGACTAAAAGATACTCCAAAAAGGGTGATGAAAGCCTTACAGTTTCTCACAAAAGGATATCATGAATCTTTGGATGAACTGCTAAACGGAGCAGTATTTACAGAAGATGCCAATGAAATGGTATTGGTTCGGGACATCGATATTTTCAGTTCCTGCGAACATCATATTCTGCCGATTATTGGTCGTGCTCATGTTGCTTACATTCCCAATGGGAAAGTAATAGGACTATCTAAGATTGCCCGTGTTTGCGAAATGTATGCACGACGTTTACAAGTTCAAGAACGTCTGACTGTGCAAATTGCTGACGCCTTACAAGGATTACTCAAACCCCAAGGCGTTGCAGTGGTAATAGAAGCAACCCACATGTGTATGGTAATGCGTGGTGTGCAAAAACCCGGTTCTTGGACTGTTACTAGTGCAATGCGCGGTGTTTTTTCAGAAGATGTGCGGACTCGCGAGGAATTTATGAATTTGATCCGACACAATTCTAATTTTCATTAAATAGCCTCGGCAAACATAAATATCGAGACGTGGCTCTCCTTGATTTTTAAACCTGGAATTTAAACTTAACTTTACCCCTCAAAACCCAAACAGTTTTGAGGGGTAAAGTTTGATATTTTCAGAGAATGTTTGAAAAGTCTTATTGTCGGTATCAAAAGTTTTAGATTATATGACTCAAAATGTTCATATAATATTTTCTAATCACCCAAACCTGAAAATAGGGTAAATACAGTATTTCCTAAAATAAATACAAAAAAAAGTCATAATAATCCGCCGTAGTAATGCGGAAAGATTCATGACTAGAAAATTTATAGCAATTGATGGCAGCATTCATCTCACCGTTCGTGTAATTGCTGGAATTACGCATTGCATTATGTTATTTACCTTTGCTTCCCAGTCCCTAATCCCCACTCTCCACTCCCTTTTTAAGAAAGCAAACTAGCAGAATTTACGTCCAAAAATAACGTCGCTTGGGATTGTTGACGGAGAATAGAAGCCGGACAATCTGTACTTATAGCTCCTTGCAACATTTCTTTTACCACATTCGCTTTACGTTTTTCTGGAGCAAGGCAGATAATTTTTTTCGCTGAACAAATCGCCGAGATAGTGACAGTAAAAGCATATTGTGGAACAGTTTCTAGATTTGGAAAGTGACCTGTACTAACTTGTTGCTGACGGTTCACTGCATCCAGTTTCACTAGTTTCACACTGTAAGGATCTTGAAAATTTGCTACTGCTGGATCGTTAAAAGCCAAATGTCCATTTTCGCCAACACCAAGACAGCATAAGTCAATTGGTTGTGCTTGCAATAATTTGGTGTAGCGATCGCACTCTGCTACTGGTTGCAATGTATCACCTTCTAGATAGTGAAATTCTTTAGGAATAACCCGTTTCTCTACACGTTCTCGCATATAGCGCCGGAAACTGGCTGAATGGTCAGCAGTAATTCCCAAATATTCATCTAGATGGAACAGTATAATCCGTGACCAATCTACGCCACCCAATGCAATTAAAGCATCGAGAAATTTGAGTTGGGAATTACCTGTTGCTAACAATACAGCAGCCGTATCTTGTTCGTTGAGAGTCTGCTGTAAATACTTTTGTGCGATTTCGGCAACATCCTGGGCCATTTCGACTTCAGAGTTGTAAATCTGCACCAGTAAATCATCAACGCGAAAAAAGTTTGGATCGGCTAGCATTTGCTTACATGGAAGGTTATCAATTATACGGCAGTTTGCCCGGAGGCTCTAGTTATCTGCCCTTACAGTTTTAGGATTTAGCAGATTATCAAGGAAGGCAGGAGGCAGGAGGCAGAGGGCAGGAGGCAGGAGGAAAACTGCCCAACGCTCTCTACGAGACGCTAAAAGCGAACACAGACTCGCTAACGCTGCGCTATCTGTTTCCTGCCATGACCAAACGGATCTTGGGTTTAAGACCCTCACAAATTGAAAATTTGGTGGCTCTTTTTCAGAAGGGGTTTGAATCCCCAACAGAGGTAAAACCTTCTGCCTGCTGCCTGCTGCCTCCTGCCTCCTTCAATTGTCACTTTTTACCCTGTATTAACCAAGGAACAATCACTAAGGACAAAAAAACAATGTAAACTATTTAAATTAAGTTAACAATTATTTACATTTTACCCAAAAATCATGCTGGCTGCAATTCTCTTTGACCTAGATGGCACTATTGTCAACACTGACCCTATACACTACCTAGCTTGGCAGGAAGTGCTGTTAAATTACAGCATAGAAATTGACGAAACATTTTATAAATCTCGAATTAGTGGGGGGCTAAATCCAGAAATTGTTAAGGATATTCTGCCACAATTATCAGCAGCAGAGGGGCAAAATTTTGCAGATGAAAAAGAAACGCTTTTCCGCAAACTCGCCCCAAATCTCAAACCTTTGAATGGATTTTCTGAACTACTAGCTTGGACAGATACACATCACTTAAAACGTGCATTAGTAACTAATGCTCCGAGATTAAATGCAGAATTTATGCTAGAGGTTTTGGGAATAAAAGAAGCTTTTCATACAGTTGTTTTAGCGGATGATTGTATTGCAGGTAAACCCGACCCTGCACCCTACCAAGTTGCTTTGAATAAATTGGGAATTACAGCAGAAGAAGCGATCGCTTTAGAAGACTCTCCTTCTGGTATTCGTTCAGCGGTGAGCGCAGATATCCGCACCATTGGCATAGCGTCTACCCATAATCCCCAAGTTTTGCAGGAAATCGGTGCATTTATGGCAATACCAGATTTTACTGATTTGCAGTTGTGGACATTTTTGAACTCACTGATCGAACAAGATTCAAATGCGATCGCTTCTAATCTTTGAGCGTATTGGGCCCTTCTGAATTGAGGCCACTGATACTTTCGCGGGAAGCTGACGCAACAGTGGGGATCTTAAACCCAGAGCGATCGCAGCAGGAAATAGATAGCGTACTCACAGCAGCGTTTCGTAGAGAGCGTGGAGCAGTTTTCCTCTCTCTTGAACTGCCTCCTGCCTTTTTTTGTAAAGTTAGCAATTTTCTTGCTACTATATTCCAAATTATATAAAAATGATTATCATTACATTTATGTCTGTACCAAACATTATTGTCGTTGCTGGTTCATCTGGGGCTGGAAAAACTACCTGGGTTTGCCAACAGATGCGAGATATCACTGATGTTGACAAAATAATTTATTACAGCCCTGGTACTGGGACTGTTCCCGTTGACCAAAACCGCATAGCTACTGAATTTCCTGATTTACAGGTCTTTAGCGATGCTCAACAAGTCGAATTTCTGAACCAAATACCCAAAGCAAACGCGGTTTATATTGAATGGGGGTTTTATCTGGAGTTGGGATCTGTAGCACAATTATTAGAAAATCTTACTTACCGTACCATTGCAGTCTTACCACCTGACCTCAAAGACTCCGAATACCATGCTTGGGCAAAAGAGATTGTACGCGGCGCACCAACCCAAAGCAGCACTGGCGAAACCTTATGGCGGGCAGCAAGCAACGGTCAAGTTATTGACGAAAACAGTTTAGAGGAATTTTGGTACGAAATCACCCACGATGCTTACGGTATCGTAACTCGTGCCAAAGGCATTTTTGACGTTAATGATGGTCGGTCACTTTACTGTGATTTTGTTGCTGGTGTTCCCCAAACGGATTTTCTGGAGTTAGACTTACCACGCTACTTGGAAGGTAGACCTCAGCGTTTCAGTGGACTAGAAGTAGTGGGGGAAAACTTGGATAAAGCAACTTTAAGGCAAACCTTATCAGATTGTTGTTTATCTGATGCTGCGATTTTGCAATACCAACAACAGGTAAAAGAGATTTTATTAGAAGGGGCACAAGTGTGAAAATAGCCGTCATTTCATGTATTCATGGCAATTACGAAGCCTTTGATGCTGTATTACTAGATATTGACCAGCAAAAAGCTGAAAAAATCTTTTGTGTTGGTGATTTGGTGGGATATGGGCCGCAACCGAATGCAGTCATAGCTCAAATTCGTTCTTTAGATATTCCCACCTGCGTTGGTTGTTGGGATGAAGATATTGTGGAAGGATTAAACGCTTGCGATTGCAGTTATCCCTCTTTATTGGCAGAAAAAAGAGGAATACAGGCTCATGAGTGGACTAATAAAGAAATTCACCCAGAAAACCGCGAATTCTTAGCCAAGTTACCCTATAGCCTCAAAGAGGGAAATTTAGCTTTTGTTCATGGTAGTCCTCATAGCAACCATGAGTATTTGTTACCTGAACTAGACGCTTTCGTGGCACTAGAGCGAGTACTTTCCACAGAATCAGATGTGCTTTTTTGTGGACATACTCATGTACCTTATGCCCGAACTCTGGATGCTGGTCAGATACAAGTTAGTGTTGGCAGAGGAGAAAAAGCACAAGAAATAAGCTTTACATCTCCTCTCAAACGGATTGTGAATGTGGGTTCGGTGGGAGAACCACGACATGGACGACCGAATGCTACTTATGTAATTTACGACACAGACACTCAAGAAGTCAAACTACGTGAAGTAGCTTACGACCATCAAAAAACCTGTGCCGCGATTATTGAAAAAGGTTTACCTGCAATTTTTGCTTGGCGTTTAGCGCATGGGTTGGAGTATGCAGAACGGGCGGATGACCCAACTCACGTTTGCACAAGGTAATCCCTCTCCCCTCCTCCTCTTCCTTTGCGCCCCTCTGCGCTTTCCTTCTCTGCGAGACGCTTCGCGAACGCGTTCCTTTGCGTTTAAAAAATAACTATGAATAAATGGGCAATTTTGAGTGGAATTGAAGCTAACTTGCCAGCTTACGAAGCTGTAATAGCTGACATTAAGCGTCAGGGTAATAGCGTAGAAGCTTTATATATTTTAGGCGATTTAGTAGGGCCCAGACCAGAAGCAGAGAAGTTAGTAGAACGAGTGCTTAACCCACGCCAGGGAGAATTAGAACCCCTGATTTGTAAGGGATGGTGGGAAGAACAGTGTTTTATTCTGCATGGTCTGGGGGCGACTGGGGATGCTCCTGAATTGATCGCAAAATATGGAGGAGAGACAGTAAAGTTGTTATGGGAGTGCGTTTCCCATCAGACAGTACAATGGTTGAGAAACCTCGATTTTGGTTTTTTTGAATTAGATTGTTTGTTAATCCACGGCTCAACGGTAAGTGTGGATGACGAACTGACTCCAGAAACTTCCCCAATCCAAATGCTTGATAGACTGTCGCGGATGCAAGCAAATAACTTATTCTGCGGTCGTTCTGGTTTAACTTTTCAGTATCAACTGCAAACTGGTTCTATTACTACTGGACTTACTACTCTCGATAAGCAAGTATCTCCTCAAACTTTTACTGTTACACCGCGTCAAATAATTGGGGTGGGAAATGTGGGACGCATACCAGGTCAAGCGACCTATACTCTCTATAACCCTGGTACAAATCAAGTAGAATTCAAGACTGTGTATTACGGCAATAGTAAAGGATTTCAAAGCCAGCACAAAGGTACAAAGCTTCATGTTATTTAATTTTTATATAAACAATTTATTGCACTCTGAAACTTCTAAACACAAAACTGTAAAAGAGTGAGGGAAGAGAGAAAAAACTCTTCCCATATTCCCTGCTTTTGGGAAGATGAAAAACCAAGGAAATTAAATTCTACGGGAGGCTATTCCGCAGACGGCGTAAACAATTTATCGATGCAGCACAATCACAACCAAACATAGCTACAGCAGCATCACTTTCTGCATCCGTAACCCCAAGCAGAGCCTTTTCGCTGTCATCCGATGTAACATCAATCTCTGCTACACCTTTTTGCAAATGAGATAATTCTTCAGCATGAGCGCAGAAAAACTTACCGAGTTTCGGATGTCTTACACAAGCTTTTTGATCTGATGCTGATACTGGTGTAGTGGCAGCGTCAGGACGGTCTACTGGTTGCGGATTTACTGGTTCACCAGCTGTGGTCACTTTACTAGTCATTACCAATGATGCTAGAGACATCAAAGCTGCGGATCTAGTAGTTAAAGTTATTAAAACTTTCTTCATGCAATTGTCCTAGAAGGAGGTTGACAATTAAAGTTAACTTTCTCTCCGTTTGGTAGGGGAATGATGTTTTCTAAAAACCTGGATACTCGAAGCAATTCACCCATAATATACACCAGAAAATAAATTGCTATCTGAGATTCACAGATTCTTGAAAAAACAATGTAAAAAAATCAAAGTAAAAAAATTTTTTACTTTGTATCTCTTATATCAATTCAATTAATGATTGCAACACATCCTTGGGTAAAGACGCGATGAATCGCGTC
>NZ_JBDNJQ010000025.1:0-63673 GCF_051172895.1 Nostoc sp. CALU 1950
GTCAACGGTTTTATCTTTGAGGATGTCAGCGATATCTTTGACGTAGGGTGTGGCAACCTTCCCCAGATTTCCCAATGCCTCTGCTGCACTAGAACGAATATAAAGGTAAACGGATTTATCTTTTAGGATGTCAGCGATGTCTTTGACGTAGGGTTTGGCAGCCTCCCCCAGATTTCCCAATGCCTCTGCTGCACCGGAACGAACAGGAGAATCAAGGGATTTATCTTTTAGGATGTCAGCGATGTCTTTGACGTAGGGTGTGGAAGCCTCCCCCAGATTTCCCAATGCCAGCGCTGCACTGTAACGAACATTTGAGTCAACGGTTTTATCCTTAAAGATATTGAGGATGTCTTTAACATAGGGTATGGCAGCCTCCCCTAAATTTCCCAATGCCCGTGCTGCACCAAAACGAACATTAAAATCAACGGATTTATCCTTGAGGATGTCAGCGATATCTTTGACGTAAGGTGTGGCAGCCTCCCCCATATTTCCCAATGCCTCTACTGCACTAGAACGAACATTTGAGTCAACGGTTTTATCGTTGAGGAAGTTGAGAATGTCTTTGACGTAGGGTGTGGCAGCCTCACCCAGATTTCCCAATGCCTCTGCTGCACCGTAACGAACAGTTGAGTCAATGGTTTCATCTTTGAGGAAGTCGAGGATATCTTTGACGTAGGGTGTGGCAGCCTCCCCCAGATTTCCCAATGCTTTTACTGCACCTGCACGAGCAGAGGAGTCAACGTTTTTATCGTTGAGGAAGTTGAGAATGTCTTTGACATAGGGTTTGGCTGCCTCTCCCAGATTTCCCAATGCTTCTGCTGCGCTGGAACGAACATCGGAGTCAACGGATTTATCCTTGAGAATTTTGACAGCTTTTTGGGCAATATCTTCTGGTTTCTTTACCAGGGATTTTAAATCTTTCAGATCATATTCAACTAATTGCTTGAGAGCATATTCCTTAACTTTGTCGTGTCCATCATCAAGGGCGGCTGATATACCGTTAATCTGCCAATCTTGGGGTTTGGGTTTGGGGGTTTCTTTAGCGTTTACCCAAGGTAGAGAGAGGAGGAGAGTTAAGAGTAGGGTAAAACAGAAAAGGAAAAAGATGGAGAGCTTGTTAGTGTGGCGGGGAGTTATGAGCATAAATCAGGGCAAGGCGGCAGATTACACGCGGCTATCGGTATAATACCAAGCTTGCAATTCCTAATTCCTGATTGAGAGCCTTTAATACTTGTGAGTGAGCATTAAAGACTCATTAACAAAGCTCTGAGGTTCATCGCTGATGCTCTGAGGTTCATTGGCGATGCTCTGAGGTTTATCGCCGATGCTTTGAGGTTCAATGATGATGCTTTGAGGTTTATCGACGATGCTTTGAGGTTCAATGATGATGCTCTGAGGTTTAACGATGATGCTTTGAGGTTCAGCGATGATGCTTTGAGGTTCATCGGCGATGCTTTGAGGTTCAATGATGATGCTTTGAGGTTCATTGACCAAAAGATACATCTCGTTTTGTAAATTAGGAGACTCTCAATATGATTCGGTTAAGGTGCATAGTCATTGAAGATCCCCCTAAATCCCCCTTAAGAAGGGGGACTTTAAGAAGTTTTAGTTTTCCCCGTTTTTTAAGATCCCCCTAAATACCCCTTAAGAAGGGAGACTTTAATTCCGGTTCCCCCCTTTTTTAAGGGGGGTTAGGGGGGATCATCTGCTGTATCTGCTCACACACACTATCAAAGTGATTTAAAACTTGACTATTTGTAAACCTAATAATCTTTAAACCATAGCCTTCCAAAATGTTTGTTCTCTCAAGATCGTAATCTTGACCTTCATTTGTAAAATGGCTATCCCCATCAACTTCAATCACTGTTTTTAAAGTAGGACAGTAGAAATCAACTATGAAATGATTAATCGGTCGTTGTCTGAAAACCCGATATTGAAAATTTCTCAAATATTCATCCCACAGCTTTTTTTCTGCTGGGGTCATATTTTTACGAAGTTCTTTTGCTCTTTCTACAAGCTTTGGATTGTAAGGTAGATAGAGATTGCTGCTATTGAGTTGGTTTGTCATATTTTCTAGTAGTTATGCCCCAATACTGCGTAGGTTTTGGTGCATAGTCATTGGAGATCCCCCCTAACCCCCCTTAAGAAAGGGGGGAACCGGAGTCGCAGTCAAAGTCCCCCTTTTTAAGGGGGATTTAGGGGGATCTCAAAGTATTGGCTACATCACTAAAAGCTTTTAAAAAGCCTTTAAGAATCGACAGCAGCTTTCGCGGGTTTACTTTTAATAGCTTTAAACCGTTCGCCTAATTGTTCAGCAATGGTTTTTAACCCTGGAGTTTTCTTCGCAGCTGTCTTGACGTAATCATAAACAGTCAAACTGCTACCCATTGCTTCGCTACCGACAGCCATTAGGGTATCATCTACCTGTTCTGTCAGTTGTCGCAGTCCAATCAAAACTTCGGTGAGGTTAGCGGCTAGTTGATAATCTCGCACAAATTCATCTAAATCAAAACTGGCTGGTAAAATATCTCGGTTAGATTGGGCAGCAATCAGGCTATTGTTGACAAAAGCTAGTCTTTTATCGCCCATCTTAAATAAGTTGCGTCGTTCTTCTGCACTCAAGGTAACGAGAAAGGGCATCTTTGCTTGGATAGTCGCAAAGGCTGCTTTAATTTCTTGGATATCTGCTGGGGAAAGGGAAGCGGTAATGTTTTGGTATGCCATTGGTTATTTACTGTGATAAATCTGTTTGTTATGATTCCCACTGATAAATGCGATCGCACAGTATTTAAAGAAGGGGAAGTAGGGAAATTAACCTCTCTGGTGTACACATAAGTCAGATCCAGTTTTAGAAAGCCCTCATGTAGAGACGCGATTTATCGCGTCTAAAAGACTGACACGTTAGAGAGACGCGATAAATCGCCGTCTCTACAAAGAATTTACTCATGCCATCCATCCGCCATCTCGTTTTTCGTATCGAAACATTAAGGAATATTGCATTTGTGCAGAAACCTGGGGGAAAAGCGCCAAATCACTAGAAAGACCGTGGTAGTATGCTCTCGGTAAATGTGAAGATTGGGAGAAAGACCTTTGACACTACGGGTTGCTGTTATTGGGTCAGGCCCTGCTGGTTCATCTGCCGCTGAAACACTGGCAGCCTCTGGGATTGAAACCTACCTGTTTGAGCGGAAGCTAGACAACGCAAAGCCTTGTGGGGGTGCAATTCCCCTGTGTATGGTGAGTGAATTTGACTTACCACCAGAGATTATTGATCGCCGAGTCCGGAAGATGAAAATGATTTCGCCTTCCAATCGCGAGGTTGATATTAATCTGATAAATGAAGATGAATATATAGGAATGTGCCGCCGGGAAGTCCTGGATGGCTTTTTGCGCGATCGCGCGGCAAAAGTAGGCGCAAATTTAATTAATGCCACTGTTCATAAACTTGATATACCAGGAAACAATACTGATCCCTATACCATCCATTACATTGACCATACAGACGGTATATCACAGGGGATTGCTAAAACCCTGAAGGTGGATCTAATTATTGGGGCCGATGGGGCTAATTCTCGCGTTGCCAAAGAAATGGACGCTGGGGATTACAATTATGCGATCGCTTTCCAAGAGCGAATTCGCTTACCCGAAGACAAAATGGCCTACTATAACGATCTAGCCGAAATGTATGTCGGTGATGACGTTTCGACCGATTTCTACGCTTGGGTTTTCCCCAAATATGACCACGTAGCTGTCGGTACTGGCACGATGCACATCAATAAAGCCAGCATCAAACAGTTACAAGCTGGTATCCGCACCCGTGCTTCCGAGAAGCTAGCAGGCGGTAAAATCATCAAAGTCGAAGCGCACCCCATTCCTGAACATCCCCGTCCCCGTCGTGTCGTTGGTCGCATCGCTTTGGTGGGAGATGCTGCTGGTTACGTTACCAAGTCCTCTGGTGAAGGTATTTATTTTGCCGCTAAATCTGGGCGGATGTGTGCCGAAACCATTGTCGAAACATCTAACAGTGGTAGCCGTATTCCTACAGAAGGCGACCTCAAGCTTTACCTGAAGCGTTGGGATAAAAGATACGGACTCACCTACAAGGTGTTGGACATTCTGCAAAGTGTGTTCTATCGTTCCGATGCTACCCGCGAAGCGTTTGTGGAAATGTGTGATGACCTCGATGTACAACGGCTAACATTCGATAGCTATCTGTATAAAACGGTTGTCCCTGCTAATCCCATCACCCAACTGAAAATTACTGCCAAAACCATTGGTAGCCTAATTCGGGGTAATGCCCTTGCACCTTAATTGAGGGCAAAGGACTGGGAATTCCAACAAATAAATTACTCAATTTTGTGGGGTGGATATCTTGCACGCTTAATTAATCAGGGCGAGCAAGATGCCCACCCCACAATATATATGTTTCCTCATAGCAGATTTAGCCAATCCCCCAGCCAATCATATTTATCAAGCGATTGGGTATTGCCCCATTTGTGATTGGCACGAATACTCATTCACCTCAAAGGAGTAAGCAGAATAAAGCGATCGCTCCAATTAAATTATCTTTCTATGGCAGAATATGCAAATTGCGATCGCTCCAGGCTGTTAAATTCAGGTGAGCAACTGGTCTAGCAATGACTGTTAGGGCAATAGTGGTAGTTTTCAGAAGGACAAGCAGGATAATCTTCGGCCTGTTTTTTAACAATTTACTGCGGTAGGAACGCTGCATAACCTGGATTGAGAGGGCAAAATAGAAAACATGACGATTGAATCCAATTCCTCTAATCTACCAACCCCAGAACCAGCCCCCGAAAACGATTTGCAGCCAGATGACTTTGACGGTGGTGCAACGGAGAAAAACCTAAACTCAGAAGCACTAGCGACGCAACAAGCATTAGCGGCGATCGCGTCTTTAAAATCTCCGCATTTACAACAACAAGCCCGTTCTGACTTCAAGCAACCCACTACCAAGCAATTTACAGTTAAGCCGAGGGCATTGCTGATTACTCTAATCGCGATCGCCATCACCTTTATTGGAATTATCCTCAATAACTGGATCATCGGCATTATTGGAACGCTGATAGCTTTGCTGTTATCCCTGGCAATATTATTGCCTTGGTTGCAAGAAGTTTTAAACGAATGGTTTTCACCCCAAGAACGCACGCTGTTTGTGGCCTTTTTGGGACTAATAGTAGCCATCATTGGCTTGATCAGATTCACAGGTGCAGGCGATCGCTTACTGCTTTTAGGACGCCACATTAACTGGGATATTGCTGGTAGCCTAGCAGAATGGTTTGGCGCTTTGGGGCAAATTCTTATCGCTATCATCGCCGTTTACGTAGCATGGCGACAATATGTCATTTCTAAAGACTTGACAATTCAGCAAAATATGCTTACGGTTCAGCAAAATATTATTACCCAGCAGCAGACAATTGATTCTTATTTCCAAGGTGTTTCCGACTTGGTATTAGATGAAGAAGGATTATTAGAAGATTGGCCCCAAGAAAGAGCGATCGCTGAAGGACGCACTGCGGCGATTTTAAGTAGTGTCGATGCTAGTGGTAAAGCGAAAATTCTGCGTTTTCTCTCACGTTCCAAGTTGCTCTCACCTTTAAAACGCGATGGCCGATTAGGTCGAGCCATTTTCAACGGAAGTGGCGGATATGCAGAAGACCGCCTAGAAGGTGTGCGCGTCATAGATTTAGGCGTAATGTTAGCCGCAGCAGACCTTTCTGGTACTGATTTGCGTTGGACTGATCTAAGCGAAGCTAATCTTGTCCGCGCTAATCTGATCGGTTGTGACTTAGTAAAAGCCAACCTTTCTCGCACAATTTTATATAGTGCTAATCTTAGCGATGCTGACCTGAACGGGATTCGCCTATTCTATGGTGTAGTGGATAAAGCATCACCCCGCAGTCGCACTGAACCACCAGATTATGAAACTGGGGAACAAACTGGCGCTGTGGTGGAAAATGCCGATTTCAGCAATGTGCAAAGGATGTCTGAGTCTACACGTCACTACTGTTGCACTTGGGGTGGCGAAAAAACCAGAGGTACTATTCCTGGTGGTTGTGAAGGTATTCCCAATAAGTTGGGAAGATAGTTACAAGAGAATTCAGAATTCAAAATTCAGAATTCAGGAGTAAAACACAGTTAAATATAGCCGTAGTCACACAGATTAGGACAGTCTTGATTGCTCAAAGTCTTGAAACAACTGGGTTTTTACTCAGCACTCAGCACTTAGCTATACTTCTCTCCAGAGAGTGCTACGTGTTCCCCAATCTCTAATACCAATTCTCCAAAATGAGGCAACAGATGTCAATCAGGAAAGTCTTGCTGCATCTAAGTTTCTTAATTGCGTTAGCGGAGCGGGGCGTTAGCAAGAGTGCGAATTGCGAATTGCGAATTGGTATAACTCTACCGACCCGCAATAAATATCTGTTCTGCGGTCAAATTCAGGTCTGGAAATGTTTGGGAGATGAGGCGTTCTGTTCCCCTAAACTGTTGTCCTTGATAAGTTCCATCGACTAACTGATAAATTGTGATTACAGGTTGCTTGGATAAGCCGATGTAGCGTTTGCCTCCTAGCCCTAGATAATCTGCGATCCAATACTCCCCAATACCTAAAGCTTCGTAGTCTTCCACTTTTCGGGCATAGTCATTCTGCCAATTGGTACTGACAACCTCCACGACCAATTTTACAGACTTGCCTAGTGTAATCACTGGCTCAGTTTTCCATAATGGCTCATTCGCCAAACCCGTCTGATCAAGAATCACAACATCGGGTCTAAAGGCTGAATTTTGACCTAATGGTTTAATCAGACATTTCATGGGAATAAACCAAGGCAAATTGAGCCGATCAATTGCTACGTTGAGCTTACGATTAATTAACCCAGCTACCTGTTCATGAAGTCCAGTGGGTTCCAAGTCGATTAGTTCTCCGTCGATTAACTCGTAGCGTATATCATCCAGATAGCCAGCAATGAATATCTCAGAGCTAAGAGTACCTGTATTAAGAGTGGCTGAAACCATCGAGAATTATCCTTCCAGGTTCAGAACTAGAGCAGGTATTGCTGCTCTTAATTATTCTAACTAGCTGTTTTATCTAGGTTCCAGTAATTCTCGCCTTCAGGTAAAGTGAGAATTTCAACGCCATCTTCAGTTACAGCTAAGGTATGCTCACATTGAGCAGAAAGCTTGCGATCGCGCGTTACCGCAGTCCACTTATCGCTGAGAACTTCGACTTCGTAAGTACCTTCGTTAATCATTGGCTCAATAGTAAAAACCATCCCTGGTCTGAGACGCTTGCCCTTACCGCGTGTCCCATAGTGGGGAACATCCGGCGCAGTATGGAAAATATTACTGATGCCATGTCCAACGAAATCTCGCACTACAGAAAAGCCTTCTGCTTCAGCATACTCTTGAATGGCTGCACCAATGTCGCCAATGCGTCCCCCAGGTTTAACTTCAGCAATACCCAAGCGGAGACATTGCTCTGTCACCTCTACCAGCTTTCTCGTTTTTGGGGAAGGAGTACCGACAAAGAAGGTCTTGGATGTATCGCCGTGATAACCCTCAACAATCGGCGTCACATCAATATTAATGATGTCACCTTCCTTAAGAATTTGCTTGGCATTGGGAATACCATGACAGATCACCTCATTTACACTGGTGCAAATCGATTTAGGATAGCCCTTATAACCAAGAGGTGCGCTTTTTGCTCCATGCGCTTGCGTCCAACGTTCGGCTTCATCATTTAGTTCAAGAGTGCTAACCCCTGGCTTCACAAACGGTTCAAGATGCTGGAGGAGTTTGGCTGCTAAACGCCCAGCTTGACGCATTTTATCTATTTCTCGCTGGGATAAAATAACAATTAGTTCGGTTTTCATTAACTTTTATCTAAAGTATCTTTCATAAACATAGTTAACCCTGTCTTTGCAGCTCTTTGTGCAGCATCAGCAACCTTTAGAGTATATAAGCTCTCCTCTGGGGTAACGTACAAAGGAGTGCCATTAAAAAGATGATCTAACACCATATTCGTGTCTTTAGCGAACAAACCCCGACGAGGACCAACTTCTATAGCTGTTGTTTCCCCTGGCTGGATGAAAATTCCAGTGTCACCATCAAAAATTAAACCACCTTTTTCACCGTGAACTTCAAACTTACGTTCTGATTGCCAAATACTTTCACCTTTGCCGTAGACTACTTGGGCTAAAAGTCCACTGTTAAACGATACTTCACTAGTACAGAAACAGGTTTGGTAATATTCCGGTTCTATTTCCCAATATCGCTGGTGACAGTTAACTGTAAATACTTTACCAAATAAATCCGTGAGACGATGTAGGCGAGACAACGCCCCCATTAAGGGAAAACCGAACATCTCGTGGTTATAAGTCCATTTGCGGGGTGCAGGATTCTGGGGATTGATGGTGCTGTAGCGAACATAAAACACCTCACCAATTTTGGCTAAGTTTTGCTTCAAGGCTTGATGCAAACCACCCAAAAGTTCTAGATGTTCAACGTGCAGGAGTTTTTGTTGTGCTTTGGCTAAGACAATCAGTTCCTCGGCTTCGATTACATCCAACGAAAGAGGATACTCTACAATCACATCTTTACCGTTGGTAAGTGCTGCACGAGCGATCGCACCATGATCTCGATTAATAGTGGAGATCGCTACTAGGTCTATATCTTCCCGCTCTACTAGCTCTTGCCAAGAACTCAACGCTTCAATTTGGTACTCTCTGGCAAAGGCTGCTGTTTTTTCTGGGATATGACCAACAACTGCGACTAAATGCGATCGCTCATCATTAAGCAACGCTTCAGCTCGAAACTTTGCCGCATAACCAGTACCTACCAAACCTACACGCACTATTGCTTTTTCCAAAGCTGCTCCTGAATTATACATGATCCTCACTAGTTCTGTTTTTGAGTCTCCCACGTTTATAGTGGTGAGATTCTCTCTTCATGGGGAATCCAATGATTTCACCAGTCTAGACTCTACAACATTCGTCATAACCTCTCAAGGTATTTGAAGCTAGTCAGAAATACGTATGCTAAAAAGAGAAAATTTGAAAAGAAAAGCCCCCTTTTTTATTTAGGGTAGGTTTATTGAAAATCATAAATTAAGTTCTTTGTCAAGATAATGAACAAAAATTTGAGAATAAGAAAAATCTAGAGTATTGCCGCCAAGAAGCGCTGCGATCGCTATGATAATTGTCTAATCAGATTTTTTAATGATTTTTTGCTCATAACGCTTGTAAATCAGCGCCTTTCAGGAAATGAAACAGCCCTGTTTTTTAAGGGAGTTGGAGGATCTCTTTTGCGTAAATCCTAAAAAACATAGGTAATATTAATCTTATTCATGTTTTATTCTCAACAACATAATTTTTACTAATCACAACCTCACTAGGGCATGAAATAATATAAATAAAACTTATCGGGATTAAGCAACTAAATTTCATTACTAATCGGGTTCAATTTCCAGTTACATCGTTTAATTTTTCTCGTAGTATCAGAATTGAAGCAAATTTGAACTAGCGGCTAATTCCACAGAACAGCCGTGACCTTTGCCTTAAAATAACTTATACTGCCGTTTGCAAAAGAGAGGATTACTCAATGCCAACTTATAAAGTGACACTAATCAACGAGGCCGAAGGACTAAATAAGACACTTGACGTTGATGACGATACCTATATTCTGGACGCTGCTGAAGAAGCTGGTCTTGACTTGCCTTACTCTTGCCGCGCTGGTGCTTGTTCGACCTGTGCAGGTAAAATCGTATCAGGTAGTGTCGATCAGGGCGACCAATCATTCTTAGATGATGAACAAATCGAAAAGGGATATGTACTGACTTGTGTCGCCTACCCAACCTCTGACGTAACAATCGAAACTCACAAAGAAGAAGATCTTTACTAAGAGTCAGCGACTCAACCATAAACCTCTTGCAAGAGTTACTAATGTTGAAAAAATAGAAGCAGGGCATCTAGGGTAAATACCCTCCCAGTGCCGTTTGTGCCTCTTGAAACGACTTTGACAAAAAGCCTAATTTTCATGTTGAGCAGGAACACAGTAAATGTTGTGTTCCTGCTTAATTTTTGACAGCAATTTTTAGGTATTTAGACCACGACTGAGACGGTCATTGGTCATTAGTCATTGGTGCATATCCTCTTTCTTGTGGACGGAAAAACTTTTTATGCATCTGACTGATTTAAACCACGTTAAATACTAGGTATTGGTATCTCTTGGACTAATGAATGACTTTCGCGTTGCGGTTTGATACTCCAAGTCAGTGTAGGTAGTTCACAGCTTAATCTCTTTAGTGAGAATTTGAATCTCAGTACCAGGATAGTAAAATTGGAGAATTTTTGGACTTGACCAACCTAGTTTCGCTAAATTTTGAGCGCCTGTTTGACTCAAGCCAACTCCATGTCCTAATCCACCACCAATAAAAGCGTATCCCCAGAGTTCTGGTTTGCCTTTGTTCAGGGGTTCTATGTAAAAAAGCGTACTTGTAGGAGCTGCGAAGGCGCTGCGAACTTCGTCTTTGTGCAGAATAAAGGTGCTGTGATCAGTTTTAACGGCAAGTTCAAGGATACGTCCACTCTGGCTTCGCTTCACTACTGCCATAGCTTGAATTGTCTTAAAGTTGGCATGGGGACTGTTTTTCACCTGCAAAAATTTCTGCAAGTCTTTGGTAATATCCTCTACACGGGTTTCCTTGCGCCAACGAAACACATTCCACTTGCTTTCATTAAATCCTTGTTGCGTATTAATAAATTTTTGGAAGTTCTTTTCATCGGCCAAACTCTGCTTAGACAAATCCCAAAAATTAGTTGCAGCATCCAGTACAGGGCGGAGATAGGGACGATCATCGCCATTCCAGACATCACTAAAGGAAGCAGTGACACCACCAGTGGTGGAAGAATACAGGGCGTCTACTAGTTCATTCTTATAGGTTAATACTTTACCCCTGGTTGAAGCGATCGCTTGGTCTGTTTTGCTAGCTGCTCCCTTCAGCCCATAATAAACTTGGCAGTGAGTATCAGCACATAACTGATAGTTGTCTGCGGCAAACCTGCGTAAATTTCTCAAGGCATAAGTCCGGGCGAGAATTGCCTGGGCTTCCAGCGCCGCTGTTGGTGCATCCGTGCCTATTTCGTAAGGCACAACCCCACGCAAATAAGTTTCTAAAGGTACTTGATTAACTAGAGTGTATGTGCCGTATGCATTTGGCTGCAAATTCAGTCGCCCGGCATAAAGACGAGCATTTTCTGGTTTTTCGCTTTTATTCACCCGAATCAAGTTTTTCTCAGTGCTAATTTCCAAATCATTCGGGCTATAGCGATTGCCATCCACCACCCAACTGACTCGCGGCACTTGTTTTAAAATTTTAGTATCAAGATATACTTTTTCTTTGGTAGAAGCTTGGATGTTTTGTAATAACAAGCGTCGCAGTAAAGGAGTGCTGTAAACATCTCGTTTTGCCCAAACTTGCCAGCGTTCTGGCTGGGCTATTTCCACTTCCATTCCTTGAGAACGCCATTTATTCGCACTGTCTTCTGCGGTTTCAAAAGTGCGGTATGTGCCCAAAATTACCACTTCTTCGACTGCTGGCTGGGGTAAAGCTTGCATGACTGTTTCCAGCTTTACAGGGTTCTTGGTAACTAGGGTTTGCTGCTTATTGCCCGCTTTAAATTTTAGCTTTAAGCGATCGCCTTTTATGGGTTCCAGTTGCAGTTTGGCTGTGGGTAGTGAGCCAAATCGCTGCACAATCCCAATTTTAAGTTCCATATCCGGGATGTTGCTCTCAGGCCCAGATGCAGCAGTCAGACCCAATAGACAAAATGTTGTCAGCACGGTGTGGGAAAAACGCCAAAACAAAAATTTCATGGCTACCTGATAGCGTACCCCTACGGGGAAGCGAGCTACGCGAAGCGTCTCCAAGAGTTGCGATAGCAAGTAATCTCTCTTAGAGAGCATCTTTTGCCCCTTAATGCTTCGTTGGAGCTGATTTTCCAATTGCTTTGTAGCGCGGTTTTTTTGTCGCATGAGTGCTCCAATGATACCATTACCAATTTTGCCCCAAATACTAGTTGCAAAACGAAGTCATAATGACTATGATTTATTTATAGGCAAAAAACAGAACTAGTTGGATAAACTTTTTATGGTTAGAGTCCAAGAAATTCCATTAAATCAGATAAAACGGCCATTGCCCCGTGCAAACGATCCAAATAAAGTGCAAGCCTTAATGGAATCGATTGCGGAGATTGGGCAGCAAGAACCTATTGATGTCCTAGAAGTAGATGGACAATATTATGGCTTTTCTGGTTGCCATCGGTATGAAGCTTGCCAGCGTTTAGGCAAAGAAACCGTTTTAGCCAGAGTCCGTAAAGCACCCCGCAGCGTTTTGAAGATGCACTTGGCATAGATAATGGGGATTGGGGACTAGGGATTGGGGACTGGGGACTGGGGACTAGGAATCAAGGGCTTAATTTTCTTGCCAATCCCCAATGCCCCATTCCCAATTTCCAATCCCCAATTACATATAACCTAATTAGGAGAAAATTATGTCATCGAAAGTAACAGTCAAAAATGTAAATATCGGCATTGACGAGGCGAGTAGGGCTAAAATTGCCGAGGGTTTATCCCGCCTGTTGGCTGATACTTATACACTGTATCTGAAAACTCATAACTTCCATTGGAATGTAACGGGGCCGATGTTTCAAACATTGCATTTGATGTTTGAAACCCAGTATACAGAATTAGCCTTAGCAGTTGATTTAATAGCCGAGAGAATTAGAGCGCTTGGCTATCCCGCACCAGGAACCTACAGCGAATATGCCAAACTAAGTTCGATTGCAGAAACCCCTGGAGTTCCTAAAGCTGTGGAGATGATTCGCTTACTAGTTGAAGGACAAGAAGCGGTAGTCAGAACTGCACGGTCTATTTTTCCTGTGATAGAGGAAGTTAACGACGAACCTACCGCCGATTTATTGACTCAGCGGATGCAAGTACATGAAAAGACAGCTTGGATGTTGAGAAGTTTACTGGAAGAATAGGAAGGGGGAATGGGGAATAGGGAATAGGGAATAGAGAAGAAACTTAATCACTAAATACCCATGCCCCATGCCCAATGCCCCATGCCCAATGCCCCATGCCCAATGCCCCATGCCCAATGCCCCATGCCCAAAAGTTGCAAGATTTAATGCAACAAGTGGGTATTTCTAGTTTTAAAGCGCTGAGTCGTGCTGCTGGTGTCTCAGAGCGTCAGATTTTGCGGTTACGCCAAGGAAAACTTGAGCAGATGCGGGTAGAAGTGCTGCTCAAGCTATCGTCAGTGCTACAGATGTCATTGAATGAATTAATCACAACTTTTTCAACCGTAGAGTTGTTGCAAGAGCAAAAAGTCTCTACTCAGGAATTGTTACAAGAGATTGCAGATTTAAGAAGAGAGTACGATCGCTCTCAACTTCAATTAGAACAGCAACGAGAGATATTACTACAAGAACTCCAGCAGTCGAGTTTGCAACTGCTGGAGTCTTTATTATTGCAATGGCCAACAGCAGCAAAGACAGCCCAGGAGAATCCCCAGCTAGCAGCAGTCAAAATAGTCCCGTTGGTGCAGAAACCCTTGGAAAAGCTTTTACAGGCGTGGGGAGTGGAAGCGATCGCACCCGTAGGAGCAGAATTACCTTATGATCCCCAACTGCACCAATTGATAAAGGGAACAGCACAACCTGGAGAAATAGTCAAGGTGCGCTACACTGGCTACCTTCAAGGTGAGAAGCTGCTTTATAGAGCCAAAGTGAGTCCTCTTAGAGAGAGTTAGGACGCAAATTTTCGCCTTCCTCTCAGCTATATCCCAGCGGTTATGGTTTCATCCTGGCTACCGCTGAGGATAGTTTTTCGTTATGCCTGAAGGCGATCGCTTCTTCAACCGTCATTTATCTAAGTAGCAATACTAGATTAACTACGATATTGTCAGTATAATCTTTAATTTTTGAGAAAATTTATGTAAATATACTAAGAAAATCTCGGTCTTTCCGGCCGCCAAGCTTAATACTGGGTAGTAAAGTACTTGGATGATCAGTTTTACAGCCGGAATCTACCCTATGATTAAACATAAAAATATAGACTGCAAGTTACCCCTTTTTCTTGTTATTGAAGACCATCCCGAAGTTGGTCAGAATAACTGTGAGTTTTTGCACATGATAGAAGCTCAGTGTTCTTGTATTCGCGTAGATACACCTGAGCAAGGAATTGAGCAGCTAGAGCTTGAGCTACCGAATTTGGTAGTAGTGGACTTGCAGTTTGGCACTGTCGGAGGTGAGCAGTCAGCAAAGCCAGGTTTAGCACTGTTAAGACAAATTTTTGAGCGTTACCCTACAGTAAATATCCTTGTTTATACCAGCGAACCTAATTTTTTAAGGCAACTAGCACCGCAGATTGGTAAACACCAAGGAGGTTTTGCAGTTGTGAACAAGATGGAAAGACGCAGCGCCTTCCTGGAGGGCGTTCGCAGCGCCTTAGATGGACAACTCAAAGTCCATCGGGAACTGATGAAAGAAATGCAATTGACTCAGCAGGATCTGGAAATTCTAGACTTGTTATGCAATCATGCGCTAACAGACCAAGCGATCGCCGAGCAGATGCATGTATCCCATAAAACGGCTCAGAACTATGTGCAGCGTCTCAAGGCAAAGCTGGATATCGAGCATCTTGATGGGCAGAATATAAACCCTCGCGTTGCTGTTTGCATGGCAGCTATTGGACGCAAGCTAATTGTTTGTTGAAAAAAAACTTGAGTTTTGGGTTTTGTCCTCAGTAGTAGTCTTTAAAGTCCAAGTGAGTGTTACCTGGATTCCGCCATCGGCTGAACGAACTCGCTCCCAATAACCGTCTGGTAGTTCCGCAGCAATAGTAGCCATCAATTTTGTGCCGTAACCACCACTGTGTGCTCTGATGCTGGTGCTTTTCAAAACAACAGGCTTAGGCTCGGTTAGATCATTTTTAATGATTAGTGTACATAAGGTTCCTTCCTGAAACAAACTAACTGTAACTTGGGTTGCAGTATCGTTTGGAGGTTGAGCATGACGAATGACGTTAGCGATCGCCTCTTTAAAAAAGCGAAAAATATCTTCACGGGCATCTATCCAGGTACTGTCTAATTCTGGCTCTAAAAGAGGTTGCAGGTGAGAATCAACTTTGAGTGTTAATTCTCCTGAATCTACAAGTTGTTGTAGCTGCTGTTGAATTCCTTTGTCTAAACCTGTTTGCAATTCTGGTGTAACCTCTAGTTTCTCCGCCATCGTGCGAGTATTGCGGAGTTGATCGCGAAGATTACGCCCAACTGCTTCTAGCCTATCTAATAAGGGGTTGGGATTTATCGCTGGATGTTTGATAGCTAGAAGTTCGACACCATCCATGACTAGTTTGAGTTCTTGTAGAGGACCATCATGAATGTCCGCTGCTACTCGATGGAGTAACTTTCGTGTCTGAGAGAGGACTGCCTGTCGCTCGGCTAGTTGTCGTTGCTGCTGGATCAGCTGCTGTTGTTTCTGCCAAAACAGCAAACAGATCGCTACAGATACACCCGTTCCTAGCCAGGTTAAGATTGGTATTGCTAAAGGTATAATCAGCCCTTGCCAAGAAGATAAGACACTGAAAATAACATAACCTCCAACAAACCCTAGAGAAAGCCAACTCTTCAAGCGGATAGTCGGTTGAGATCCGTTTTTGAATATCCCGGAAGTCAATATTAAACTAAAAAAGACTGCACCCAGGGTAGTGACGGTATAGTCAAACCATTCGGGAAAGTTTCTCAGAAATGAATCCGTCATCAAATTGCCGATCAAATTGGCTTGCACCTCTACAACTGACATGCGATCGCCAAAAGGAGAGGAAACCCCAAACGAGACTAAATCTTCTCTAGGCAAATCAATCAGTACCAGTTTGTTGCGAACCTTCTGAGTTTCTGGGGTGGTAGGAGCGCTACATTGAGTCAATTGTGCAAAAGTTGAATTACAAAAAGATGAAACATTGAGGCGAGGAAATGTTCCAGCAGGGCCATAGAAGTTTATCCCAACGGCAGTCTCAGTTAAAGATGTTTGCTCACTTTGGATAATCTCAGTGAGTGCTTTGTTACCTAGAGGGGAAGAAAATTTTTCTAAAGCCAGTATCGCAACTGATTTTAATTCTTGAGTTTCTTGAATGTTATCTACATAAACAAAGTATCCTGCCAAGTTTGCTTGACGAGATGGACTGGTTAAACTTTCAAGAGCAGTCTCGTACTCAAAAAATCCATGCACTTGCTCTGGAGAGATTAATGGTTTAATCCTCTTGTCGTCAAATGGTAACAGATGATAGTAGATAGATAATGCTGAAGGAATTGATTGAGAAAGTCTTTTAGTATAAGTAACTAATACGATTTGATTAGTGTATTGTTTTATCAGATCCTTGAAGGAATTTTCTAAACTGCTATCAAGAGGTCGCCTCAAGGAATTAGGTAGGTTCAAAACTACAACTTTAGCTCCTTCGTCCATGAGCCGCTTGACTAGATTGGCATAGAACTTGTGTTCAGGTTTATAGATTGGTCGATCAATTGTAACTAAGAGGATTTCGCTGGGCAAAGCGCTAGGTTTGTGGAGCCGTGTCAGACTATCTTGAATCCCAAGCTCTAGTTTTTCAACGATAGGTAGCTTGCTAAATACTGCATTGAAAAGGAAACTCCAGACAACACCCAAACCAATCCCTGTCATTTGCCAAGTGTTAATGGCTCTCAATCTTCTTTCCATTACTTCTTAGGCTGGAGGCGATAGAAGACTGTTTGTTTGGGATTGTACTGCTGCAAATTTACACATAGGTCTTCACCGCATCCCTCAATCTCCCAGGTGGCAGTCTTAGTTTTAATAACCCCATTCAAGCTAGGTTCTGTGTTTATTTTCCCATCCAATGGGGGGCCAGAAAGCGATTTAACAACCTCTCCATCAAATTCTAACTGTAGCTCAACTGAACCGCCCTCTCCAACTCCACTTATAATCCGTCCTGTCCCTTCCCAGATTTGACTCGCACTAGCTGGAAGTATCAGTATGCACAGCAATAGAATTGTTTGAGAAAGTACACAACTTCCGTAGTAAGAGATACTCGTTACTAGATTCCTTTTTAAATAATAAATTATGTACATATAGCACTCTGCTTGATAATGGCGAGCTTTTTTCACTATTATCTTCTATTCTGCTCAAATAGCTTGCGTAAACGCGCAACTTGATTTGCGCTAATTCCTCTATCTTAAGCAGTAAGAAAAAGCAAAAATACAACTATCACCGAACAGCGAATGAAACCGCCCAATAACCCGAACTCTTTAAGGAATCCCTGACTGGAGAGAGGGGAGGACGTGAATATATTTTCGTTTCTTTTATTCAAATACATTGGTACAATCTACATGAACTTTAAACAATTTGGTGTATTACTGTCTATATCTACAGTTCTTGGAACAAACCTGATTGCGACCAAGGTTTTGGCTCAAGATCCGCCTAGTATTCAATTTGGAAATGCAATCGGATCTGGTGGATGTATTGTTGAAGATCAGCTTGTTGGATCTGACGGTAGAACCTTATCGATCATCTTGGATAAAATGAGTGCAAGAAATGGTAAGCGTCAAAGGTGTATTTTACGTGTCGATACTGCTATACCAAGTGGTTTCCACGTCCAAGATGTACAGATACTGTACCAAGGAAGCACTGAAATTTCTCAAGGAAAGACAAGCTTAAGCAGAAGCTATATCTTTACTGGTGGTGCTCTTGGTGTAGCTAAGGCTACCCCTACAACTACCCAGTTTACATCTAGCAATCCTCTTTTTCAGGCACAAGATAATCTTACTGTTGCATCTGCTTCATGTGGTGGACAAGGACAATTAGGTATTAATATGATTGCACAATCCTCACAAGGAAGTTTTATTGTTGTTGATACAGCCGATCTCAATGCTGGGGATGTGAAACTTCATATCCAGCTAGCTCCTTGCTAATTTGCTTATTTTTGTGGGATTGAAGATGATATTAGTAGAAACCTTTGCTGTTTGACTAATCTTTAATCCCACACACCGCAGATTAAGAAATAAGGTAATATAGGACTCATATTTGATTTCTGAAAAAACTCAGTACAACTAAGAAGCCTTCTTGACTGTTGCCTATTGCCTATTGCCTATTCCCTGCCCACGCAAATCAGTTCAGAAATCAAAGCGGATTCCTATAGTAGTTTTGAGAAAACCCTATTGCACAAAAAATAATAAGCACTGCTGATTCTTCAGTTTATCGAATCAGCTTGTTCCAGATATTGTTTAACAACCTGCGGTATTTTCTAAATCTTTTACTATTCCAAATCACTGTTGATGGAGAGTATATTATGTTGAGATTAAGTTATGTACGTAATTTTTTCATATTAATATGTTTGTTTTCTTTAGGTTGTTATGATGCCAATTCATCTACCGTTAGTACTTCAATAGAAAACCAGCCACAATTTTCTGTTAATGATGGATGTAATATAAATTTCGATCCGAAAACAAGTGAGTTTAAACTTGTATCTAAGATAACTGCAAGAGCACAATCGCCGAGGGCTAGATGTATCATTAGAATCAATACCTCTAATACTCAAAAGCAATTTAGGCTCGTGCCTTTAGCTTTAAAAGGTGAAGTAAAGAAAGCACCAGCAACAGTGGCTATCTCATCAATTTTAATTGGCGAACAACAGCAACCAACTAGTTTGTCTAAAAAATATACAAGTTCTACTAAGTTTGATTTGACCAATCAAATCCCTAAAACTAACTATACAACTAAAGAAAAAAGTGTTTTAGGAATTAATATAGTATTAATGACGACCGAAGGAGAATTAGAGTTGACAGAGATGAAGTTTGCACTTCAGCAAAAATAAAATGTGGTTCTGTCGCTCCTTTTATCAAAATACGAAATCTAAATAGTAAATTACGTAGATCCAGTACTCTAGTTGCTAATAATAATCATTTTTCATTATTATCTTTTATTCTGTTCAAATAGCTTGTGTAAACGCGCAATTTTATTTACGCCATTTCCTCTATCTTAAACTTATATTCCTTTTTAAGAGTTAGCTCCAATCAATCAGAACACCGACACTTCTTGAAGAAGTTGGGGTTCTAGTCTAGGCTGTTGACTCTATACCTTTTAGCCCACAAGACTTCATGCAGAAATTGTGTTTTTTATTTTGGCGTAAAGATGGCTGTTGCGGGCGCTTTCACACAAGCAAAAACCAGCACAAATAATTTTTCGGTAATTCCCCAAAAAATAGCCAAAATCAACAGCCTAGGCTTCACCTGATTTTTTTGTGCTAAAAGGTCTTAGCGATCGCACCCGTAGGAGCAGAATTATCTTATGACCCCCAACTGCACCAATTGATGGAGAGCACAGCACAACCTGGAGAAAAAGTCAAAGTACGCTACACTGGCTACCTTCAAGGTGAGAAGTTGCTTTACAGAGCCAAAGTGAGTCCAGTTTGAGGGATGTTAGGAGTTAAAAATTCATAACTCTTTACTTTTTGTGTTGTCTGTTGAGAAATGACAGATATTGGGAATACTAAAATAGCAGAGGCGATCGCCTCAGAGAACTTCTTTTAGGGCATTGGTGTAGCTTCGAGCTTGCTTGGCGCTGTTGAAACCGAAACTTTTGGCTCTAGAGCAGCAGTTTAGAGGTAAATTATTTCAATTATGTAAGTAATTGGACATAAATAAACGTAGATGCTAGTTACTATCATAAGTATTCAGTATTCAACAAAGGATTATATCCACTAATGATTCTGATATGAAACCCCGATAGTTGAGTAATTTTCATAGTATTTTTGCTTGTAGTACTGAATTGGGGGCTAGAGCAGGGGAAAATTTCGTGTGTCATGCAGACCCGTCGCTAAATTGGAGAATAATCGATACCTACCACCCAGGCAATGCGATCGCTGCAACCCATTGAATTTTGAATTGTTTAATCACGACTATCATTATGAGGTTTATTGGAGAACCTCAGTTTTGCAAAAATATTTGGCAAATAATCTGAAAAGCAGTAACTTCAGCTTGTAGCTCAGTATATACCTATGTCAATGAGATGCAAGCAAGTGGGCATTAAAAAATCAACCTATATGAAGAAACATCAAATCAGTAAACAACTTAAAAATCGGTCATTCCATCTTTTTTACAAAAATCAACATACATGAGTTTTACTATACCGACTTACTTACCTTGTTTATTTATAATTGGTCTGTTCCTAATAGAAAAACTATACTTCTATTGAGCTAATGATTTTTTTGTGATTACAAAAAATCAGATAAAAATGTTTATAATTAATCTTTATACATCCTAAGTAATTATCAATGATTACTCAAGACGTAATCTTAGATTTTATTTTGCAGGCATTTTTAAATGTTCTATGATGGGTATATAATAGCGACATCAGAGCATCATTTACACAAATCAACGTGACATAATCATGAGAGAACAAGTAAAAGTTATTAAGCTCAGTGGTAATTTAAACGCCACAACTTCACAAGAATTTCGACAAAATATCACTGATGTTATAGAAAATGGCGCGAAAATTGTGTTAGTTGATTTTAAAGATGTAACGTTTATGGATAGTTCAGGTTTGGGAGCTTTAGTCTTAGCTTTCAAAACCTTGCGAGCAGCGGATACAAAGCTTGTTCTATGCTCAATTAATGAGCAGGTCAGAATACTATTTGAACTGACTAACATGGATAAAGTATTTGAAATATTTCCCAGTCAAGATGCATTTAATCAGGTTTTACTTTCCAAGACATAACTAATCAAACTTCATTTGTAAAATCGATAAATCATCATCAAAAGCATCTTTGGAGTTCAGGGCAATTAAATAACTCAGTACGTGATCAAGTTGGCTATCAACAGGGTTTTGTAAGCTAACTAGTAGCTGAATAAAAGCATCTAAACTCCAAAGTGTACCATCTGATTTAGTGATTTCATAAGCGCCGTCACTAAAAATGTAAAGGGTACTGAATTTTTCAATATTGCAAAAACCATCAACATATTTTGCCTCTGGAAACATGCCGACTGGCATACCGGGGGTTTTTAAGAGTTTAACTTCAGACTTCCTTGGAGATGTGCCGGTTACTAAAACTGCTGGTGGATGACCTGCACTAGCATAAATTAACTGGCGATTGATTCGATTGTAAACTCCGTACCAAATAGTAAAATATTTGTCATTTTGATAATTCATCTGGAAGGTATCATTCAAAGCCTTCAATACATCACTAGGTTGATAGTAATTCAGACCTTTGAGCGCACGGGAACGCAACAGATTCAGCACTGAAACAGAGGGAAGAGTCGCTTTGAGTCCATGTCCGGCAGTATCGAGTAAGTAAATTGCCAGATAATCATCATCAAGCCAATAGTAATCGAAACAGTCACCGCCGAGTTGTCGCGAGGGAATAAATCGGAAATTTATATTGAATGGTTCAGTCATAGAAAAAGGCAGCAGCGATCGCACATATTCTGCTGCTTCTGACATTTCGGATTCTAAAAGCAACTTTTGAGCCTGTAAATCTCTACTTAACTGATGCAGGCGTAATCCTGCTCTTACCCGTGCTTGTAATTCATTATGCTCAATAGGTTTGGAGATAAAATCATCGGCACCAGCATCTAAACCTTTGACACAATCAGCAACGGAATCTAAGGATGTTAATAAAATAAAGAATGTGGTAAAAAATTTGGGGTCTGTCTTAATGCGGTGGCAAACTTCCAGTCCAGTCAAACCCGGCATGATCCAATCACAAATAATTAGTGCAGGACGGTAAGCCAGTGCCTTTTCTATTCCTTCCTCGCCGCTACTGGCTGTAACTACCTCATAACCCTGTTTTTCCAACATCCTTTTCAGGAGTATTTTTATTGAATAATCGTCATCAATTATTAGTATTTGAAACATAGAAAGTTGTAAGAAACACTCATTAATAATTTGCTGTAAAAATAGAAAATAAAAATATGATATGGGCTAGTTAGTAGTACATCTGGATTATACTACTAACTATTTTTTCTTTTTGCGTCGAATTAATGACTGTTTAACAGTCATAAAAAACTATGGCGCTGCCAGAGGATTTAACCACAAGAGGATGGTGGTTTTTAGCTGGTTTAAGTCACGGTATGCTTCTTGCTTAAACCATTGACCTAATGCATCAAAGGGGGTGAAAGATGTTCCAGTTTGCCATTTAATGTCTTGACCTAGAGGTGTTGTATGAGTTCCTGGTAACGTTTGTGCTGTCACCATATCATCAAAACGTTCTTGTAAGATTTTGGTTAAAGCTGCCGATTGATCAATGGTGTCATTACTAAATTTTATTAATAAATTGCGCCGGATATTGTAACGAGATTGGACAAGCTTGTTAGTTTCCAAGGGTGAGGGGGTAAACTCGATTTTCAAAGTAGAATTGAACTGTTCTACTAAGGGGATAGCTTCTTTCGCGGCGTAGTTGTTGAAGGATATTAAAATATTGCCTGCGCGTTCTACTTTAAAGAGGCTACCAATCAGCAAGTGAAGTTTACAGCCCATACTATGTCCAATGCCGTAGATGGGAAAGTAAAGCTTGCGTAATGCCCCAGAGTCTTGTAAACGTTCGAGAGTGCGGTCAAAATTGAGCAGCACGGATTTTGCGATCGCAGTATGATCCAATGTATTGACGAAAGGCGTAGCAATTACAACATAACCTTTACTTGCCAGTTGTTCGAGTAACCAGCGATAAGTGATGTGCGGTGCAGTGGCGACAAATGCACCTCCCAAAAAATGAACGATACCTATGGGATTTCGGGGAATGATTACCCAGTTGCCTCTGACTTCTTTCCAGTCCATGCTAATGAGCGATCGCTTTAGGAATATTCTTTATGTTAGACCGGGGATCGCAACCGTGGGAAGGATTATGGAAAAAGCTATTGAGGATGTCTCTATCCAACAGCGTCTATGGACTTATCTAGAGCATCTATACTTTTGCCAACTCTTTCTAAATCCCCATTACAAAACTTAATTACGTTAGCATAACAGTAGTGACCCTGCGGGCGTCACTACGAATTACGAATTACGTTAGCGCAGCGGTAGCGAGTCCGCGTACTCTTACTCTTAAGCAAGCTACGCTTTTAGCGTCTGTCTTTGCTACGCAACGCTACCGCGAACGACACGCTGTTCGCGTTCGTAGAGAGCGTTATTACGAATTATCTTAACGCTGAGTTTGTAATCTTTTCATTTCGTGTTGTACATCTAATGCAATCTGTAATGCTTCGTTGAGTAACCTTCCATGCTCAGTAGCCTGTTCCGTTACTTGCATGGCTGTTAAAGTTGCTAAATTGTTGACGAATAGTTCTGTATTACTAAGAATAAAGCTTTTATTTTCCCTCAAAATTCTTTCTGTTTTCAAAGCGCGAACTAAATCACTTTTGGTGAGTTTAAGTGCTTCGATAACACCCTCTCTTTCTTTTATAAGAACTTCCGGATTACCAGCTTCTTCTATTTGATCGTTGATATCTATTACTCTAATCACAGTATTATATCTATTAACCTCATTTAACAGGATTTGTAGAGATTTTGTCATATTATTTTTGACAATTTTATTTCTAGTTTTCCATATTAAATACAAGATAGTTTGTGTAAGACCACCAACCCAAAAACTTAAGATAATTAACAATATCCAAGATGGGATTGTTACCCATTTTACAAAAAGTTTAATGATTATATCAAATAAAATATACACGAAAACAAATGTAGAAAAACCAATAAAAACAACAGTTGCTCCTTCAGAACTTTTGATTTTTTCTATATATATCTTTGTTAATATCTTCAGAGGATTTGTAATGATTAAAAGATCCTCATTAACAGGTAAATTAGTCAGCTTTTGCAGCTCATCCTGACTAATTTCCAAGCCCTGTAAATCATCCCGCACAGCTTTTTAACCCTTGCCAGAATAGTTATTTAATCTAATATAGCAATCAATTTTCTGGAATGCTGGCATTTTGTCCAAACTTTATCAGGCAAGTTAATACTTCTAGTCAATGTAATTTTTTTTGTACAATATTATACTCTTTTGCCCAGATGACTATTTATACTATAAGAGTAACTAGAACGAAAATAAATCAATTGCCTTTGTCCTAGTAAACAAACATTTACAACTATAAGAAAAATTAATGCAAAATTCCGCAAAAACGGACTTTATTTGTTGAGTTATAAATAATCGTGTCTCACTAATTACATTAAGTTCGTTTTGGAGAAGATTGTTTCTGTTTTGAAATGCCACGCTGAGGGTTTAAAAATGGTGGGATGGGACAGTCTAGCGTCATAGCGATCGCTCTGAGTAAATCTGCTTCTGATGAAGTAACTTTGTTATCTAATAATACTGTGTGAGCACAGGCATCAACAATAGCCTGTTTGAGTTTGGGACTCGCAAGGCGGAGGCGCTCAATACTTTTCTTGAGTTCAGTGAAATTGCAGGTTAGTGGTATTTCTGGTTTTTCTTGTTCTCCGGCTTTGGGAAGTCGAAAAACTCCAGAACGAAAAGCATAGGTGATGTCTTCGGTGTGGGCATCGGGTTGGGAATGTCCAACGCGGGCAATTACGGACAGTACTAATAGACTATCTGGCCAAATCTGTTCGATGGCGGTGAATTCTACCGTTGTAGGCGAAGTGGGATTTATACTAGGTTGAAGCCGATGCCACAGTATTAACTGCAACACAAAATGCCATAGTGATAAACTTCCGGTGGCTACAGCTAAACCGTGAACGCATTTGCAAAGCCTTTGGCATTCTTTGGCAGAATTTTGGCGTAATACGGGTACTGCCAAATCCACAAGTGGTAAGCGAATGCTGGGATCTAACTGGCTAATTTCGCTACTAAATTCCAGGGTTTTTTCTACCAACTCAGTAGGCTGCACCTCGCGTAACCAAGCAATTTGACGTTCTTTGATCTCGATATTTTCTGTATCTAACGCTAGCGCAAAAGCGATCGCCATTGCACTTTCCTGCTCCCGCACGCCCAAGCGCAGGGATTCCGGTAACTGCGATAACAGCGCTTGAGCATGGGCAAAATGCTCTGGTGTAACGCTTCCAACTTGGTTTACAACCTTTGCTGGCGTGGCGCTGGAACCACCAGCAAAGCCCATTGTTAAGGATTCTTGGGAAGGGGAACGCATCTGATTGCGAGATGGCATTGCTGGCAAATTGCTGACGTTCAAACCCCCAACGCGACGAATACGTTCTGCTAAAGGTGGGTGGGTAGAAAACATATCTTCCCAGAAAGAGGGGTTGAGAGCATTGCCAAAAAACATGTGGCTAGCGGCTTCTGCACCCGGCGCAATCAAGCGTGAATCCATCTGTTGGAGTTTTTGGAAGACTCCGGTAAGTCCATTGGGGTTGCGAGTGAATTGTACTGCTGATGCATCGGCGAGAAATTCGCGTTGGCGAGAGACGGCGGCTTTAATTAAGCGTCCGCAGAGTAAGCCGATACCGCCAATTGCCATCAGTGCCAAGCCAAAAGCCCAGATAGGTAAACCCTTGCCTTCCTTGTCTGAACGGAAAGTATCACGAATTCGCCACAGAAATTCCCCGGTTATGTAAATGAACAAAATCCCGTGGAGTAGTCCCACTAAACGCAAATTTAGCCGCATATCTCCATTGAGAATATGACTAAATTCGTGGCCGATGACTCCTTGTAGTTCATCCCGGCTCAGGTGTTCCAAAGTTCCACGGGTAACTCCAATTACAGCATCATTGGGCGTAAATCCAGCAGCAAAGGCATTAATCCCGGTTTCTCTTTCCAGGAGATAAACTTGTGGGACGGAAATACCAGAAGCGATCGCCATTTCCTCGACTATATTTAATAGTTGTCGCCCTTGTTCATCGGCTGTTTCTGGTAGCAGGAGTCTTCCCCCCAATTCATGAGCGATTACGCTTCCTCCTTGACGGAGACAGGCGATTTTATAGAGACTTCCTACTGCGATCGCAACTATTGTAATCCCAGCCACGTAGAGAAATATCCCTGGATGCCACCAAACACGGGGAGCCATGCCGAACATAAATAAAGTGGCAATATAAATCGCCATAATCATGACTGCGATCGACAGGGAAAATAACCCGATTAATTGTTGCGTATTTTGGCGTGCCCGATCCTGATGTTCAAAGAAATTCATAGACACCTAAAAAGACACGCGTGGAGCATTTCTTATTTCTGGAGTAGCTTCGGCGAGCAATTCTGCAACAGTAAAGTTAAAAGTATTTGCCACAAGGTTGCTGGGGAAAGATTCGCTCTTGGTGTTGTAAAGTGTCACGGCATCATTAAAAGCCTGACGTGCAAAAGCAATCCGGTTTTCAGTGGAAGATAATTCTTCCATTACCTGAGTCATGGCGCGATCGGCTTTCAATTCTGGATAAGATTCTGAAAGTACCATCAACCGACTTAAAGCACCCGTCAGCGCTCCTTCAGCATTGCCCAATTGTTGCATCGCTTGCGGATCGCCGGGATTCTGCACAGCACGACTACTAGCATTAATTGCAGAATTCCGAGCCGCAATAACTGCTTCTAAGGTTTCTCGCTCATGTTTCATGTACCCTTTGGCAGTTTCCACTAAGTTGGGAATTAAGTCATAGCGACGTTGTAATTGAACATCGATTTGAGAGTAAGCATTTTTGTAACGGTTGCGATACTTGACTAAATCGTTGTAGGAATTAATGATAATTACAGCAACAATGGCAACTAAAGCAACAGAAAATATTAAAAGCCCCATATTTTTAGATTATTTCCATTAGCTACTTACTTTATATCCAGCAAAATTTGTGTGGATATAAAGATGAGTCTACTTGTAGCAAGTTGGCTTCGTCGTCTGTAAAATTAGTTACGCAATTGCACTGAGCTATATAGGTTATAAGATTTTTTAAATAACCACAGAAAGAAACACAAAAACAAGATAAATAATTTCTAACAATTCCAAACTTTTGTGAACTCTATCATCTCGCTTTTCTCTGTGTACTCTGCGTCTCTGTGGTTGATTAAAAATTGTAGTCAGAGTAAGTTACCCATGAATATGGATAAATAGGGAATAACCACTGGCAGCAAAAATAAAAAGGATAGCGGCAGGAAAAATTATTACATCCCTAACAATAAATAAAATCCAATCTTTTCTTAGTTCTTGTTTAAACTTAAGTTCTCTCAGCTTTCGCTCAAGTTCTACGTCTTCTTGCGACTGCAAATTTTCCTCTAATAAAACTAGCGCATTATCGTCTTTGCTGGCAACTATTTGGGATAAATCTGTTATGTCTGTCATGCTATTTAGATACCAAGAATTTCAGGGTCTAATTATCAGCTAAATTACTGCCGAATTCCTCAATTCAGTTGTAAATTTCTCTTCTATGTCCAACTCGATCAATAAAAATAGTTTTTTTCTCAAGGTCAAACTCGTAAATAACTCGATAATCTCCAACTCTCAGTTTAAAAAAACCTGATAAGTCAGCCGTGAGGGGTTGCGGTGTAATCTCGTCAAAATTATCAGCCAGCCAATTAATCTTGTTAACAATTCTTCCACAGACAGCTTTTGACAACTTTTCTAGGTCAGCTAGGGCTTCTGGTTCATACTCAACTAAGTAATTCATCCGTTCCCTAAATCCAGTCTTTGCATAACTTCTGCTGCGGGAATACCTTTAAAACCTGCCTCTCTACGCTTCTTAATTGCTAACAGTTCTTGTTTAAAATTATCCTTGATTGTTTGATTCGCATCTGGGTCTGCTAGAAATTCTTCTATTGTCTCTCTAACAGTTTCTCGAATCAGGGCTTTAAGTTCATCAATGGTAAGATTATTGACTTGCATAGTTGTAATTTCATAAAAGGCGTATTTACCAATTTTAGCCTATCGGTAATCATGAATTTGTCACATTAGATGGAGAAACTGTGGCAATTGTCTCACTCTACAGCATACAAGTACGTCCAGTCGGTAGAAGAGAAATTGCGCGATCGCGGCTGATAAATTTATAATTACTTCAAAATAGGAGATTTTCAAAAGGATAACTTTGCTTCCAACGATAGGTATTAAAGTCACGTTGATCTACTGAAAAAATGCGTTCATGCCCTAAATGTTCTGCTAAAATTACTAGGGAAGCATCAGCCAAATCCATTGGAAGATCAGCATATTTTTTCATTAATTCAATAATTCGAGGGGTATGATGAGGTTCTAAATTAAAAATCGTAAACAATTCTTGTTGTAGACTCTTTAGAAAAATAATTTCAGCGTCAACTCCCTTGCGAGTTAGCAAAAGATAACAAGTTTCTGTGACAACAGACCATGTTGTAATTAAAGGTTCGTTATATTGTTTTAAAGCTTGTTTTGCTCTTTCGTGGTGAATGTCTTTTTTATCAATAAGAGCTAACCAAAATCCTGTATCAACGATGATCATATTTATTATCTAATGTATTAGATAAAACTTCTTTATATGTAGTTGATAAATTTTCTTCCACAGAACAACAACCAATTAATCCAATTTCATCAAACTTATCATAGAGACTTTTTTCTTGACTATGATTTTCTGATTCTGATTGAGGATACCGCTTTTTGAGTAACTGAATAAAATCAAGTAGTAATATTTGAGCTTCTTCTGGTAAAGTATCAATATCTCTATATATTTCTTCAAATTTTATAAGCATAATTAACTTCTAAGATTGAGGAAAATTTTTGGTATGACCTTATTATAGATTACTTGTAAACCGATCGCGGCTGATAAATTATAAATTTATCAAGGCATATAGCTAAATCAAGTTTTAAATTTTAAAATATATGCAAATATTTATACAAAAAGTTTTAGTGGATGATTCATCTGTGTTATTTGATCTGGTAAATGTTCATGTTTTAACTTCTGCATCTCTTCTTTAAAAGTTTTCTGAACGATTTTGACGATTAAAACTTCCAAATCTGCGACTGTCAAACCACTTAGAAGCTGATCTGATGAAGCTTGGAAATTTTGCATAGAAAATATTTCTGCATCTTGCTGTATTAGTGTGACTGATGGTTTCTTCTCTAGCTCAGAGTAATTTAATGATTCACTTTTAATCATATCTTCAGTTATTCTAGGATTTTTTTGATTCCAATTTGAAACAATTTCAAAATAACCCGCGGCATCTTCTAAACAATACTCAAACATATTTAATAATATATCTATCCAACCGCTTTTTCGTAAAAATACTTTTCTGGGATTCTTACGAAAATAACTACCGCCAATCTTTTTATTTACTTTAATTTCAAGGTGTTCAAACAAACCATTTAAACCTTTATAGCCATATAATTGTGAATAATCTCTAAAATCAAATAACTTTATTTCATTAACGTTTGAATGTATGGCTAGAGCTTTTGATCTATTTCTCAACGTTATCAGATCACTATCTTTTATATTGAAGCCAATAAATATTTTATTTTTAAATCTTTCAATATCTTTTATGATTTCCTCAACAAGTTGATTTTCCTCAGATTCAAATTCTAAAAACTTAATTTTTATATATTGTTGCTTACTTGTTTTGAGAAGTAGAGTAATGGTGTATCCATATATTTTTTGTACTGCTTTTCCCTGTACCTGTAAATAATCCGGCCAAAATTCTAAGTCAAGAAAAACCAAATCATAGATAGAACCATTAGAAAAGTTATTGATAAATTGCCCATCAATCTTGACCTCTATCTTATACATAAAATACTTTGGGGATTATTTACATATTAAAAATATACAAAAAAATAATTACAATCAAAACAGGATATACACGTATTGAACCGCTAATCTATTTGCGTTTACCTGCGTGCATATGCTGTTAGAAATTCAGACTTTTCTAGTTACACAACCTTACTGAATGCACTAATACGATCGCACCTTTCCTCAACCCTCTACAGTCAATCCATTAAACGCTATCTTTTCCATAAAATGTATCGCGCTTTGTTCTGGCTTGTAAATAAATCAAGTTTTGAACTCGTAAACTAACTTTTGTGACTTGTAAAGCAGCTTTTGTGACTCGTAAACCAGCTTTTGTCAACGGATTTCAGCAAATTTACCCCCATTTTTCCGTCTGCTAAGTTCTCTTCAATAAAAAAACGCAAATATACGCATTTAAACGCCATTTTCAGCGTTTATATACGTATAAATGCGATAAAAGTGGAAACTATTCCAGATTTAATGCACTAACGCGATCGCACGTTTCGTCAACGCTTCAGCAGTCAATCCATTAAACGCCATCAACTCTCCAGCACTGGCTGTAGTTTCCCCACGCTTCCACGCAAAGGTGTCGCGCTTGGCTGTACTCCGTAACAAAATTGGTTCTAGTATCCCCGCAGCACCACCAGTCACCGCAATTAACGCATCACCATCAAATAATTCTGCAAATGCTGTATCATCCAAGAAACCGCCTTCGGGTTCAGAACAAGTATCCCATGCGGTATCATGGCTACGGTACAATTGCCGAGGATTAATAACAGAAACTATCTTCACGCCAATACCTTCAGTTTCCAAGAAAGTAGCAGCTTCAAATACTGGTATTAATGTTAAGTCGCCAATTACAGCAAACACAACTTGTTTATCACCAGCAATTTCATGTAATAGCACTGCACCATCACGCAACCCTTGACGAGTTTGTTCTAAAGTTGTGCGAATTGGTAACGGCGATTTACTAGCTGTAATCACAACTCCCTTATTCTTAGTTTTCAACGCCCAGTCATAACAAGCTTGAATACTATTAGCATCAGGTGGAAATAATGGGAAAACATTTCCATTTCGCATCAACGAAGCAAAGTAAGCTTCAATTTCGGGACGTTGGTGAGTCCAACCGTTGCGCCCTTGCTCTAATGCGCCTGCTGTGAATAAAGTAATAGTTGAGGGAGTTGGACGGCGCAATTCTGCCATTGCTTGGGTTACAGTTTGCCAAATTGGTAATCCGTTGATGGCAAAAGATTCGTAAGAACACCACAATGTTCTCGCACCCATTAACGCTAAACCGGCAGCTAAACCGGCACAAGCATCTTCACTCAATGGTTCATAAACTTGTCCATTTGGTGCTTGGTTATATAAATCGTCGGTTGTGGGGTGGATAATCTTTAATGCTTGGTTGATATTGGCAATTCCAGATGCTTCATTACCGTCGGCGTTGGTGACAAGGAAATTCTGATCTTTCTTTCCAACTATTCCTACCAATCGTCCCATTGCGGTTGTGGAAACTTTGGGTTCGCCACCGACTGCATATTCTTCTAAAGGCAATTCGCCTAATTCTGGTAATGGGAATTCAAATTCTGTCACCACAGTTTTTGCGGCTGGGCCACCACCGGCGCGTTCTGCATTTGTTCTGACTAATTGCCAAGCTTCCGCAGACAAAGCACGGGTTTGCAATGCACTAACAATATGCGGCGCATCCAGCGTATCTTTAGGATACAAGTTGTGAGATTTTGCACCCCGCGCATGGACTCCTGCGCCTTTGAGTTGTTTAATAATGAAGACGGTAAGTTTACCACCCAGTGCAAAACGCGCTGCTTTATCTACACCCGAAAGTACTGCTTGAGTAAATTCTAGGCGTTTCTCAAAAGAAAAGGCGGTGCTATCAACGTAATCTCCCGACTGGTTTTGATCGTCGAAATCTTTGGCATCCACTAACACCACTTCATCAAAACCGTTACCTTGCCAATATGCTTGCATCTGTTCATTAGTTTTCAGGGAAACCATGCTGTGATGTTCTTGGCTGTAACCGTTCCACACCAGCACTGGCAAGAAGTTGGTGACAGCAGGATAAGCAGTATGGAAATGCGCGATCGCACTTACAATATAAGGCTCACCCAATCCACCATCCCCAACTGTAAAAGGGAACAACTTATCTTTGTGTAACAGTGCAGCCGCCATTGCAAAGTGTTGTCCTTGTCCTAAAGGCCCAGCAGGTGCGAGAATACCGGGAATGTAACCGGAAAGGTGTCCTAAAAGTCCGTGCTTTTCTCGAAAGCGATCGCGCAATTGTTGAACTGTAAAAATTCCCATGTCCTCTAACGAACGATCCAAGAACATGGCACTATAAAATCCAGGGGCGTGGTGTCCGACTTCAGTAATAATGTTCTTGTATCCCAGCATGACAAGAGATGCGTAAGCTTCTGCTTGGCTGGCGAATCCGCCGGGATGCCCAGAGGCTTTACTACCAGTAACTTGTAAAGTCAGGTAGCGTAAGGCATCGGCAGCTAATAAAGTTTGATATACAGCTGTTTTGTCTGTGGGAGATGCGATCGCTATTTTTCCCGACTCAATAGCAGGTTTTGCACCATGAGTTTCAAAATCTGGTAACGCTTCACCAAAATATTGAATCCCTTCAGAAAAATTAGGAAGCGCTGAAGATGCCTTTGCGGAGATTGCAGTCATGCTGAGTACCTTGTGACGATTAGGTGAAACTGTCTGACTTTTCACGGTATCTGGGGAACCTCTCTCTAAATCTCTCTGCTAAAAGGAGAGAGATTTTGAACTTTCCCCCTTCCCGCGTCGGGAAGGGGGTTAGGGGGTTAGGTTTTTCGTAGGCTTTTCCAGATGACATGAAAATTCAGATGAAACTGTAGATGCTCGTTGAATTTAACAAAAATTTTACATCTTCGAGGTTGTAACAGTTTATTGCTTTTTTGCAACGTTAGAATAAGTACTTTAAATGGTTACGCAATCGAAATTTCAGTTCGTTTAAGTAGCAAAAAAATATTAAGTAGCAAAAAAAATTATGAAATTACCAAATGGGCCACAAATCCCAGCTTTTTTACAGATGGCGCGCTGGATTGTTAATCCGATGTCATTTATGGAGGATTGTGCCAAAAGCTATGGCGAGATTTTTACTCTCAGATTAGATAAAAATCTTCCTCCTATGGTGATTGTCAGCAACCCCCAAGCGCAACAGCAGATTTTGACAACTGATACCAAGGAATTAGAAGCCCCTGGCGATCTGAATAAGGTGTTTGAACCTTTGCTGGGCAAGCGTTCTGTGATTAGCATTAGCGGCGCAGAACACCAGCGTCAACGCCAGTTGTTAATGCCTCCCTTTCACGGCGAAAGAATGCGGAATTATAGCGAAGTGATTACCGATGTCACCAAGCAAGTCATTAGCCAATACCAGATAGGTAAACCCTTTAATATTCGGTCTGCAACCCAAGCCATTACCTTGCGGGTGATTATGCAAGCTGTATTTGGGCTATATGAAGGGCCTCGCGCCGAAAAACTACAGAACTTTTTGGGCGATCTTTTAGAAAAAGCTAGTTCCCGGTTAAGTGTGGCTTTGCTTTATTTTCCAGCTTTGCAAAGGGATTTTGGCCCGATTAACTTCTGGGGAAAACAGATACGCCTTCAGCAAGAAGCTGACGAACTCATCTACGAGGAAATTCGGGAACGTCGAGAACAACCAGATTCATCACGCACAGATATTCTTAGCTTACTCATGGCTGCTAGAGATGAAGCAGGTCAACCCATGACTGATGAAGAGTTGCGCGATGAATTGATGACTCTGTTAGTCGCCGGTCACGAAACCACAGCGACAGCCTTAGCATGGGCATTCTACTGGATTCACAAAGTACCATCAGTGCGCCAAAAGCTACTGCAAGAATTAGATAGCTTGGGCGATAACCCAGACCCCAGCACCGTTTTCAAATTACCCTATCTCAACGCTGTTTGTTCCGAGACATTGCGGATTTACCCAGTAGGTATAGTAACTTTTCCCAGAAAAGTAAGAACACCAATATCGCTAGGCGGCTACGAACTAGAACCGGGTACAGTCCTACTTGGTTCTATTTATTTGACCCACCAACGGGAAGATATTTATCCAGAACCTAAGCAGTTTAAGCCAGAACGTTTTTTAGAACGGCAATTTTCTGCCTATGAATATTTGCCATTTGGGGGTGGTGCAAGACGTTGTATTGGTCTAGCATTTGCCCAGTTGGAAATGAAGCTAGCACTTGCTCAAATCCTTTCTAGTCTAGAATTAGAGCTAATTGATAATGGTGAAGTGCGACCTAAACGCCGTGGTTTGGTGACAGGGCCAGATCGTCCTATTGAGATGGTTGTCACGAGTCAACGTCAGGTGAAGTCTCCCATTTTACAGACAACCACTGCTTGATGCTGGAGGGTTTAATGGTTGCGTTCAGCAAATTTTAAACTTCCATCTATACATTTAGATAGATTTTAAATGTTTTTACATAATCCCCTATAGTCCTCTTTTAATCAGGACTATAGGGGATTTTAATATATTGCAACTGTAAAAAGAATGGCTTTTAAGACTGAATGTATATACCAATATAGGGCATTTTTACATCACCAAAAGACATAATTTAAGTGGGTATACACCTAAAAAAATTTTAGGTAATTTTTCCATAAATGCGTCCAAATATTCAGCAAAAATATTATTATTATCATTGCAAAAGCTAATGGTGTTTATTTATTAAGACGATTTAACTAGTGGTATTCTACTCTAGAAAATTACCATAAACACTTTTTCAAGCTTGCTCTAATTCCCAACTTTTTAAGGAAGGCTAGGGATGATTAATTCTTATACCAAGCAGATTGGATTAATCGCAGCTTAGGAAATTATAAAAGTATCGAAGAAACAATGAAAGTACTTGATAATATCAACACACTAGAATTGCTACAAACTCTGCAATTAATTGCTCAACCCACAAAAACTCTAGAAAAGTATTCTGCCAAGTACGGTGACATTTTCACAATGCGGGTAATGGGTTTAAAGTCACCACCAATAGTATTTATGAGCCATCCCCAAGCAATTAGTGATTGTTTTGCTATACCTGCACAAAAGTTAGATTTTAAGAAAGCAACCCATGTATTTAAGCCTTTGTTTGGAGAAAATTCTATTGTATTTCAAGAAGCGCGATCGCACCAACAACAGAGACAGTTATTACTACCAGCCTTTCATGGCGATAATTTAAAATCTTATGGACAAGCAATTTGCCAAATTACTGAAGAAGTTACACAACATTGGACATCAGGTACAGATATTGGTATACACAACTTAATGTCAAATATCACTTTAGAAATTATTCTAAAGGTAGTATTTGGTATTACTCATGGTGTGCGTTACCAAGAATTAAAAGAAAAATTGAGTTCTTTGTTAGAAGACGTAACTAAACCTTGGTATTCTAGCCTGTTTTTCTTTCCTTTGCTGCAACGAGATTTAGGTGCATGGAGTCCTTGGGGAATTTTCTTAAAAAGACGAGAGGAAATTGACAAACTCATCTATGCAGAAATTTCTGAAAGACGTTTGCAAAATACTGCTATGCGTACAGATATTCTCAGTATGCTAATGTCAGCGCGTGACATAAATGGACAACAAATGACAGATGAGGAATTACGCGATCAGCTAGTTTCATTATTGCTGTTGGGTTATGAAACTACATCTGGCGTATTAGCCTGGATATTTTATCTAATTCACTCTCACCCAGAGGTGAAACATCGGCTAATGCAAGAACTAAACACTTTAAATGGTCTCACAAGTCCTGAAGCAATTATACAATTACCTTATCTCACCGCCGTCTGTCAAGAAACGCTGCGAATTCATCCTATTGCTTTAATTTGCACACCGCGAATGGTAAAAGACAGAGTGGAAATTATGGGGCATAAATTTACATCAGAAACAGTTTTAGTTCCCTGTATTTATTTAGCACATCGCCGAGCCGAGACTTACCCAGAACCAGAACAGTTTCGTCCAGAAAGATTCCTCAACCAAAAATTTTCACCTTACGAATATTTACCCTTTGGTGGAGGTTATCGCGGTTGCATTGGTGCAGCCTTTTCCATGTATGAACTAAAATTAGTAACAGCCATAATATTATCGAATTTTCAACTAACCCTTACTGATAAACGTCCAGTGTATCCAGTCCGTCGTGGTATTACCATTGTCCCTAGCGGCGGTGTAAAAATGGTTGTTACCAAAAAGGCAAAACTTAAAAGACAAACAATACTTTCTACTTAATTACTCAATCCTCCAATTTGTATATACCGCAATGTAGATCCGCTACTTAGCATCCAGCCTTTACAGTAAATAGTAAGAGGACATTTAGGAGCTTATTAATTCATGCCTGATGAGCATCGGTTGGAGGAAAAATTTTTATCGCAGGAAGCTGAAAGAAGAGTATCTGAAAAGCTAGATGAAGCAGAAAAAATAGAAATAGATGTACAAACCGATCTGTTAAAAATAGTTCAGGGACAAGCGGATGGAGTTTCGGTTGCAGGAAAAGGATTAGTAATCCAAGAAAACATCCGCGTACAAGAAATAAAACTACAAACAGATAGTATTGCTATCAATCCCTTTAGCGCTATTTTTGGTCAAATAGAACTTAATGAGCCAGTAAATGCCATAGCTCGCATTATAGTTACAGAAGTAGATATTAACCGCGCTTTGGCATCAGACTTTGCTCGTAGCTGGATGCAAAATTTTGAGTTGAATGTAGATGGTGAAATTGTGAGTTTTGAGCCGGAAGAAATTCATGTATTTTTACCTGGCGATGGCAAAATAGAATGTAAAGGAAAAGTGTTATTAAAGGAAATGGGAAAAACTCGCCCTTTAGCTTACACTGCGATCGCTCGTCCACGGACTCATTCCCAACCCGCTATGCTGGAAAGTTTTAACTGCACTGAGGGAGATGGTGTTTCAATAGAATTAATTACAGCATTCATCCATAAAGTTAAAGAACTGATGAACATACCATCTTTTAAATGGGAGGATATAGCGTTTTCTATTAAAGATATAGAAGTAGAAATCGGTAGTTTAATACTTATGATAGAAACTCAAGTGCGACAAATACCATCATCGTCAAGTTTCCTATCTCCTTAGTAGTATTTTAACTGGTTAAAGATAATTTTTGTAACTAGGGAGTGATGTAAATTTATTAAAAGTTTTATAAGCTTTTAAAGGCTACTTATTTTGAAATAACAACTATGCAAGAGTATGATGTTGTGCTTATTGGTGCTGGACACAATGGACTAGTTTGTGCAGCTTATTTGCTAAAAGCTGGTTATAGCGTTCTGTTACTAGAAAAGCGTTCTGTACCAGGTGGTGCAGCAACAACTGAAGAGTGTTTACCCCAAGAAGCACCTGGATTTAAATTCAATTTGTGTGCTATTGACCATGAATTTATTCACTTAGGGCCAGTTGTTGAAGAATTAGAACTAGAAAAATACGGCTTGCATTATTTGGAGTGTGATCCAGTTGTTTTCTGTCCTCATCCTGATGGCAAGTATTTCTTAGGACATAAGTCAGTGGAAAAGACTTGTGCAGAAATTGCTCGTTACAATGAACGTGATGCCAAAAAATACGCAGAATTTGTAGACTTTTGGCAGCGATCGCTAGGTGCAATGATTCCCATGTTTAATGCACCGCCAAAGTCAATTATAGACATCCTTGGTAACTACGACATCACAAAACTGAAAGATTTATTTTCGGTTATTGGTTCGCCAAACAAAACGCTGGACTTTATTCGCACCATGTTAAACAGTGCGGAGGATTTACTTAACGAGTGGTTTGATGAGGAATTTCTGAAAGCGCCATTAGCCAGACTAGCATCAGAACTTGGTGCGCCGCCATCACAAAAAACCCTTGCTATTGGTGCAATCATGATGGCAATGCGTCATAATCCGGGGATGGCCAGACCTCGCGGCGGAACTGGCGCACTTGTGCAAGCTTTGGTGAATTTAGTCACAAGTAAAGGTGGCGTTATTCTCACAGATCAACACGTGGAAAAAGTTTTAATTGATGATGGGAAAGCTGTTGGTGTGCGAGTAGCTGGTGGTAAAGAATATCGCGCTAAATACGGGGTTATTTCTAATATTGATGCCAAGCGGTTGTTCTTACAAATGACAGATAAAAGTGATGTTAATGCAGCCGATCCAGATTTGTGGGAAAGATTAGAACGCCGCATCGTTAACAACAACGAAACTATCCTCAAAATAGATTTGGCTTTAGATGAACCACTGCGCTTTCCATATCACGCTCACAAAGACGAATATCTCGTTGGTTCTATCTTGATTGCCGATTCCATAGCTCATGTAGAACAAGCTCATAGTAAATGTACCTTGGGAGAGATTCCTGATGCTGACCCATCAATGTATGTGGTGATGCCTAGTTATTTAGACCCCACATTAGCACCACCTGGCAAGCATACTGTATGGATTGAGTATTTCGCCCCTTATCAAATTGCCGGTGCAGAAGGTACTGGTTTAAAAGGTACTGGTTGGACAGATGAATTGAAAAACAAAGTTGCAGATAGAGTGATTGATAAGTTGGCAGACTATGCACCGAATGTCAAGAATGCAACTATCGCCCGTCGTGTAGAAAGTCCAGCAGAACTAGGAGAAAGATTAGGTGCGTACAAAGGGAATTATTACCATGTTGACATGACTTTAGATCAGATGATATTTTTCCGTCCCTTACCAGAAATAGCTAACTACAAAACGCCAATTGAAAACTTATTTTTGACTGGTGCAGGGACTCATCCAGGTGGTTCAATTTCGGGAATGCCGGGACGCAATTGTGCACGTGTATTTTTGCAGGCGAAACATCCTATTAGCCAAACTTTAAAGGATGCTCGTGATTCGATTAAGTCAACTGTCGAGTCAGTATTTGGTATCATTTAAAATTTGCAAAATAGAGCCTATCATAATCTATTTGGTGCCTTTGTGTCTTGATACTGAAAATATGATTTCGGTATCACAAAGACATGAAGGCCTGCTGTCACGCCTAAAAGTTGCACTTTCAGGAATTCTCTCATCTGCTGTAGTCGATAATTTTTTGGAAAATATTACTCAACTTTAACGTTTATAAATGTAACGCTGATATCCATCATTATTAATCAACAGTTGGCATCTTCCCACCAACAAATGATAAGTTGATGCGCTTTAAAGTCGCATAGTTTCAATCACAATAAAGATGCAAAGACGCAATTTGAATGATGATTAGTTTAGATAATTGCTTGACATGATGAAGCAATTAACATCATTGTTTAGTAAAAAGCTAGTACGATCGCACCCTTGTTCATCAAATGAGAAATTTACCAGATGAGTGCGATGCCTACGACGGGCGTAGCTGCGGCAACTTAAAGCAACACAAATTATAGTTTTTGAGTGAAATAGGTTCTAAGGAATTGCTTTAAGTGTATTTAATATGATAATGTAATGTACGCTTGATTTTCATAAGCTTATATGCATCGTAAACCAAGTTATTTCTCAAAAAATAAGGAAATTAATGGGTAAAAAGTAGTGTATTTTGATAATGATCAAAAAATAAACAACTTTTAACATCATCTTATAAATTTTGTAGGTACAGCATGGTTTTTCGGCGCTACTTAGTTGCATCTAACTTAATAGTTTTCTTAGCATTTGGCTGTAGTGGTGGGGCAAACTCATCTACACAAAATACAAAACAAGTTGTGCAAGAAAGTAATGTAACTCAACTTTTCATAGAAGCAAAGGTTACGCAAAAAGCAGAAGATTTCTTTCATCAAGGTAATAATTTATTAGATGGACAGCGTTACGAAGATGCAATAAAAGCTTATGATAAAGCGATCGCTATCAAAGCTGAGAGTCCCGAAGCTTGGATTAACCGTGGCATTGGCTTAACATCGTTGCAACGCTACAAAGACGCTCTCGCATCCTACGATACTGCGATCGCTATCAAACCCGACAAATATGAAGCCTGGTACAATCGTGGTATAGCTTTGACATCGTTGCAACGCTACAAAGATGCGATCGCATCTTATGACAAAGCGATCGCCATCCAACCCGACAAATATGAAGCCTTAATTAACCGAGGCATAGCTCTGACAAAGCTGCACCGCTACAAAGATGCTATTGCATCTTATGATAGAGCGATCGCTATCAAGCAAGACTTGCACCAAGCATATTACAACAAAGCTTGCTCTTACGCTTTACAAAGCAACCTGGAATTAGCAATTAAGAACCTAGACAAAGCAATCCAGCTTGTTCCTGAGAAATATAAGAAATTAGCAAAAACTGACCCAGACTTTAACAAAGTGCGTAGTAAAAAGCAGTTTCAGGAATTACTGCAATAGTATTTTGTCACCACCGCTCAGTGTAGAATATAAGCGTGCTACAGCAAAGATTTTTTCTTGAGCGGTTTACGATTAGACATGAAAAAATTGTTAATCACTGGAGCAAGTGGTTTCTTAGGATGGCATCTTTGCCAGCTTGCAAAACAAGAATGGGAGATTTATGGCACGTATTTATCCCATCCTTTAGAGATTCCTGGCATGAAAATGTTAAAAGCGAATTTAACAAACTTTCAGGAATTGAAACGTATCTTTAATGATGTCAAACCAGAAGCAGTTATTCATGCTGCTGCACATTCGCAACCAAATTTTTGTCAAACTAACCCTAAAGAATCACACGCAATTAATGTTATCGCATCCTGCAATATTGCCGGACTCTGCGCGGATAATTCTATTCCTTGTGCTTTTACCTCAACCGACTTAGTTTTTGATGGCTTAAATGCCCCTTATGGAGAAACAGATGCCGTGTGTCCTGTCAATCTTTACGGTGAGCAAAAAGCGATCGCAGAAGCAGATATGCTAGAAAGGTATCCCATGACCGCAGTGTGCCGAATGCCATTGATGTTTGGTGCAGCAACCCCCACAGCGAAAAGTTTTATTCAGCCATTTATTCAAACTTTAAAAGCCGAAGAAGAACTAAGTTTATTTATAGATGAATTTCGCACACCAGTAAGTGGAACAACTGCCGCTAAAGGACTTTTATTAGCATTAGAAAAAGTTAACGGCATCATTCACTTAGGTGGTAAAGAAAGGATTTCACGTTATGATTTTGGACAGATATTAGTGGAAGTATTTCAACTTTCTGCCACCAAGCTCAAATCTTGCCGACAACAAGATGTGAAAATGGCAGCACCTAGACCAGCAGATGTTTCTTTGGATAGTTCCAAAGCTTTTGCATTGGGGTATCAACCTTTATCTATAAGGGAAGAATTAGAGGCAATACAATTCAGTTAAGGCTAAGTGTTAAAACTAAAAATGTAAATAGGCTATTTTGGGATGCGATTATCTCCGGCACGCTACATGAACGCAACGTAAAACCTGGCTTTATTGATAATTTAACCCTTCATAATACCAATTTTGTATGAAGCTGCATAGAATTAGATCCCCCCTAGCCCCCCTTAAAAAGGGGGGAACTGGAAAAATAAGTAATCGCACAGAATTATTTACACATAAGTTTCCAGTCTGGATAAGGGTTTCATGCCTTAATTTTGTGAATTAATTTTGTTTAACTACTTATCTATCAAAGTCCCCCTTTTTAAGGGGGATTTAGGGGGATCGAGATATGTGCAACTTCACATTAAATTGGTATAAGCTCCTTACTGAAGGTATATGCGGCAGACTACTGTTTGCGTAAGTCCTGATTTAGATGCGTTTCCCTGTGCTTATCGGCAAACTTAAATTAAATTTTATTTTTACCTTTGATTAAAGTCTGCTTAAACTCATAATCCTAAAATGGGGTGTCTCTAAACAATTGGAGACTTGTTTCTTTTTGTTGAAAAATAGAAAAACATTGATTTCATAACTGTTCTAAATAGTTATGAATATCTGTTTGGAAAATAAGCAATTTAGAAACAAGCTATTTTTATGACTTGTAGTTGCAATTGCTTAGAGAAGTTTATGGTGAGGAAAACTGAGATGAAATTGGTTTCAAAATTATTGGTTGCGGCTACTACTCTTACTTTAGGTTTTGCTACCGTAGATGCAAAATCTGCATCTGCTGCGATTCTTAATTATGCTTTCACAGTTGATAGTCCAGTAACTAAGGGAAGTGGCTTTTTTAGCTTTGATGACTCAACCTTCAGCAATGACTATAATCCTGAAGCTAGCATTCAGTCACTCTCTTTCAAATTTGATGGCGACTCTACCGTTTACACTGAACAAGATGATGCCAACTACCCAGATTTTCCTCTTGTCTTTCCAAGCATATCCTTAACAGGACAAACATATTTTGCATTAGATTATCAGTTCGATGATAAAGCTAATCCCTCCAGTTCTATCAGTTATGAAATTATTGGTGAGGATTTTACAATTTTCTCTAAAACTTCTCCAGACGCTGAATTGATATCAGGTACAGTTTCTTATAGACAAGTACCTGAACCTACACCTTTAGTTGGAACTCTCTTTGTTTGTAGCCTTGGCTGGATGATGAAGAAAAAAGTAGCATCAATGAAAAAGGTGAAAATCTAACCTTGTTAAGTTGATATTAACAATTTCTTTGCCAAGGATTAATCTCTTGTTAGTAGGCTTTTATGTGGGAAAACAACATCTAACACATTGAGAACAGAAGAAAAAATTGGGAATTAAAATCTCATTTTGGTCAGGGAATTAGTGACGAAGTTTTCCTCCGATTACCCTGCCTTCTTTGTGTTAGCTGTTGCTGTACTTTAACTTACCTGTTAGTCAGGAGTAGAGAATGGTAGATTACCGGAATTTTGAGCATTTCCTGCACAGTCGAATCAAACGACGCAACTTAATTATCGGAGCAGGAGCATTATCTGGTTTAGCGATCGCAAATCAATTTCCTCTGCAAAGAGCGATCGCAAGAAGCAGATTTTCCAATTATCCTTTCACTTTGGGTGTAGCTTCGGGTGAACCCTATCCTACCAGCGTAGTGATCTGGACTCGTCTTGCTCCTGAACCCCTTAACGGAGGTGGAATGCCACCTCTGAATGTGCCAATTCGCTGGGAAGTTGCAACTGATTCTAATATGAGGCGGATTGTCTCTAGAGGTACGGTACTGGCAACTCCAGAACTAGCTCATTCAGTTCGAGTTGTGGTAGAAGGACTGCAATCTGATACTTGGTACTGGTATCGGTTTCTTGTCGGTCAAGACGCTAGCCCCATTGGTCGCACTCGTACAGCGCCTTTAGCAAATAGCTATTTGAATAAATTTAACTTTGGCCTTGTCTCTTGCCAAAACTATCAGCAGGGATTCTATACCGCCTACAAATATCTAGCACAGGAAGACCTAGATTTAGTAGTCCATGTTGGCGATTACATCTATGAAGGGGGAATCTCAAATAATGGCCCCAGACAGCACAACAGTGCAGAAATTGTGACTTTGGAAGATTACCGCAACCGTCACGCCCTCTATAAAACCGATACCAATCTGCAAGCAGCTCATGCAGCGTTTCCGTGGATTGTCACCTGGGATGACCATGAAGTAGAAAACAATTACGCCAACGATATTTCAGAAATTGATACTGAACCAGATCAGGATCGGGCAATTTTCCTCCAACGGCGAGCTATTGCTTATCAGGCTTACTACGAACACATGCCACTACGCCCCTTCTCGCGTCCCGTTGGCCCCGATATGCAACTTTACCGTCGGCTCTCCTTTGGTAACTTAGCCACCTTCCATGTTTTAGATACCCGCCAATATCGCACCGATCAGCCCTGTGGTGATGGTACTAAAGAACGTTGCCCAGAAAATTTAGATCCGAATGCAACGATTACCGGCAAGGCACAGGAGGATTGGTTATTCGATGGTCTAAACAACTCAAAAGCGAAGTGGAATGTTTTGGCGCAGCAAGTACCAATTGCTCAAAGAGACACAACACCAGGGGAAGGCGGCACTTACAGCATGGATAAATGGGATGGTTATGTGGCTTCGCGCGATCGCCTCATGGCTTTCCTCGGACAGCGCCAGCCCTCTAATCCAGTATCCTTAGCAGGCGATGTGCATTCTAACTGGGCAATGAATCTGAAGGCTAACTTTGATAACCCAGAATCCCCCACACTTGGGAGTGAATTCGTCGCTACCTCAATTAGCTCCGGTGGCGATGGGGCAGACAGCAACCCCAACGTTCAAGCTTACTTACCCGATAATCCACACATTAAGTTCTACAATAATCAACGGGGGTATGTTCGCTGTGCCCTGACTCCCACAACCTGGAAGACAGACTATTTAGTTATGTCAAACGTCACAACCCCATTTGGCACGATTAGTAAGCGGGCTTCATTTGTGGTTGAAGATGGTCGTCCAGAAATACAACAAGCCTAATCGTCTAATTCCCAGGTATTAGAACCAAACAAAAACAGATAGAAACAGGTAAATCATCAGTGTTTATCTGTTTCTATCTGTGTTTTCATTTTCATAAAGAGGAGTTAGGAATTAAAACTCTTAACTCCTAACTGCTAACTCCTAACTCCTAACTCTTCACTAATAAGCATCCATTGGCAGACAAGAACAAACAAAATTTCTGTCGCCAAAGGCTGCATCAATGCGACCGACAGCAGGCCAGAATTTATATTCACGAGTCCAAGGCGCAGGATAGGCAGCTTGTTCGCGAGAATAGGGATGATTCCATTCTCCAGTAATCAGACTTTCGGCAGTGTGGGGCGCGTTCTTCAAAACATTATCTTGGATATCCACCTTGCCAACTTCTATTTCGGCAATTTCTTGGCGAATAGAAATCAACGCATCACAGAAACGATCCAACTCTTGCTTAGATTCACTTTCTGTAGGTTCCACCATGATTGTACCCCCTACAGGCCAGGAGACAGTCGGCGCATGGAAACCATAATCCATGAGACGCTTGGCGACATCATCAATTTCGATCGCAGCTGATTTTTTGAGCGATCGCAAATCTAAAATACACTCATGGGCAACTAGACCATTTTTCCCCTGATACAAAACCGGATAGTACGATTCCAGTTTTTTAGCCATGTAGTTAGCGTTGAGAATTGCCACCTTAGTTGCATGGGTTAAACCATCTGCACCCATCATTGCAATGTACATCCAAGAAATCACCAGGATACTCGCACTACCCCAAGGCGCAGCCGCAACAGCACCAATATGCTGGGTACTGGGGATTGGGTATTGGGTATTGGGTATTTCCTCTTTCCTAGTCCCCAGTCCCCAGTCCCCAATCCCTACCACAGGATGTCCTGGGAGAAAAGGTACTAAATGAGATGCAACACCAATGGGCCCCATACCAGGGCCACCGCCACCATGAGGAATACAGAAGGTTTTGTGCAAATTTAAATGGCAGACATCCGCGCCAATATCTCCAGGACGGCAAATTCCCACTTGGGCGTTCATATTTGCACCATCCATGTAAACTTGTCCACCGTGACTGTGGACAACAGCGCAGATTTCCTGAATTGGCTCCTCAAAAACACCGTGAGTTGATGGATATGTCACCATTAAGGCGGCTAATTCATTGCTGTGTTTTTCTGCCTTAGCCTTCAGATCAGCAACATCAATATTACCTTGTGAGTCACAGGCGACAGCCACCACTTTCATCCCGCACATCACCGCACTCGCTGGGTTTGTCCCATGTGCAGAAGTGGGAATCAAACAAACATTGCGGTGTGCTTCACCCCGATTTTCGTGATATTGACGAATTACTAAAAGTCCTGCGTATTCGCCCTGAGAACCAGCATTTGGTTGTAGAGAAATTCCTGCAAAACCAGTAATTTCAGCCAACCATGTCTCAAGCTGCTGGAATAGGATTTGATAACCTTGCGTTTGCGACGCCGGGGCAAATGGATGAATCTTGCCAAATTCCTCCCAACTTACCGGAATCATCTCAGCAGTTGCATTCAACTTCATTGTGCAAGAACCCAAGGGAATCATCGATGTCGTTAGCGACAAGTCCTTGCTTTCCAGCTTGTGCAGATAGCGCAATAACTCAGTTTCTGAGTGATAGCGGTTAAATACAGGATGGGTGAGATATGTACTTGTACGGGAGAGAGGGAGATGTGAGGATGAGGAAGAAGTTAATTCTTCTAAAGTGAAAGGTAAATCATCTGTACCAGCGAAAATCTTCCAGAGGTCGATTAAGTCTTCTGGTGTAGTTGTTTCATCCAGCGAAATACCAACAGTAGTTGCATCAAAAACCCGCAGGTTAATTTGAAGCTGTTCGCTAGCTGTCAAAATATCTTTTAAATTGTGTCTTCCCAGTTCGACTCGCAGCGTATCAAAGAAATCTTTGGAAGCGATGCTGTAACCCAAACGCTTCAGACCTTCTGCCAGCAACACTGTCAAAGAATGGATATTTTCGGCAATTTGCTTCAGTCCAGTAGGGCCATGATAGACCGCGTACATACTTGCCATCACCGCCAGTAGCACTTGTGCAGTACAAATATTACTAGTTGCTTTTTCGCGGCGGATGTGCTGTTCGCGGGTTTGCAAGGCTAGACGTAATGCAGGCTTACCTTGGGCATCTTTTGATACACCTACAATTCGCCCTGGAACCAGCCGTTTATACTCTTCCTTCGTAGCAAAGTATGCCGCATGAGGCCCCCCAAACCCCAAAGGAATACCGAACCGCTGAGTGCTTCCGACAGCAATATCAGCGCCAAATTCTCCAGGAGGGGTCAGTAAAGTTAAACTTAGAGGATCTGCTGCTACCGTCACCAATGCACCCTTAGCATGGGCTTTTTCTATAAAAGCGCGGTAGTCGTAAATGGTGCCATCACTAGCAGGGTATTGCAGAACAGCTCCAAAAATTGGTTGATCAAAATCAAATGTTTGATGATCGCCAACAATAATCTTAATCCCCAATGGTTTAGCACGTGTTTGCAACACATCAATGGTTTGGGGATGGCAATCACCAGAGACAAAATAGGAATTTGCCTGATTTTTGGAGACACCATAGCTTAGGCTCATCGCTTCAGCGGCGGCTGTGGCTTCATCCAGTAATGAAGCATTGGCAATTTCCAAACCTGTTAAATCAATAATCAGGGTTTGAAAATTCAGCAGCGCTTCTAGTCGCCCTTGGGCAATTTCGGGTTGATAAGGAGTGTAGGCAGTATACCAACCGGGGTTTTCTAAGATATTACGCCCAATCACAGGTGGGGTAATACTGTCGTAATAGCCCATACCAATGTATGAACGGAAAACCTGATTTTTGGCAGCAACTTTTTTTAACGATGCCAGTGCTGCATACTCACTTTCTGCTTCTGGTAACTTTAGCGGTTGCTTCAGCCGAATTGCCTGTGGAACTGTTTGGTCGATTAGAGCATCCAGGCTGGGAAACCCCAAAACCTTAAGCATAAGCTGGATGTCGTCGGAGTTAGGGCCAATGTGTCTTGGCACAAAACTACTTAACTTTTGACTTTTTTCGTCCAGCACTTGCTGCTCATTAGACTTGAGAATAGGGGCGTTCAATACCACAAATTACTCTCCAGATGGTACTATTTCATATTTTGCAATAAATACTCTTAAACTGGGGGCTGAAGACTGACGATTCGGAAGATATTGGATAGGTGAATAAGAGTAATTGTTAATTACCTCCTCCACTCACCTACTCTTCCACTCAGCACTCAGCACTCAGCACTCAGCACTCCTACTCGCCTTCTACTTGGGCGCGATACTCATCTGCTGTCAACGCATCCTCAACTTCACCAGGGTCATTGACACGCACTTTCAAAAACCATCCTTCTCCGTAGGGGTCTTCTGATACTTCTTCGGGAGAATTAATTAAGGCTTCATTGCGTTCTATAACTGTGCCTGTTACTGGTGAATTCAGTTCTTCAACAGCTTTTACTGATTCAATTGTGCCAAAGTTTTCTCCTCTGGTAAGAGCATCGCCAATTTCTGGCAGTTCCAAAAAGACGATATCACCCAACTCATGTACGGCAAACTCAGTAATGCCTATAGTGGCAATTTCACCATCTATTCGCACGTATTCATGAGAATCCAGGTATCTGAAATCTTGAGGATATTCAAAAGACATATCACTTCCTCTCCCTTATCAAAAAAATTATTGCCCTAACAGTCATCCAAGCCATGTCTGGTAATGAACCTTACTGTAGATTGAGTAACTCACAACACATTATTCCTCAAAAACCCTGGCGCTTGTTAGTTGGTGACACGATTTTTTGACCGATAAAAAGGACGTTTAACCACAACTGCTGGATAAGCTTTGCCACGAATTTCAACTTCTAGCTGCTGACCAACAGTTGCTAACTGGGTGGGAACGTAGGCTAAGGCAATGGGATAACCAAGTGTGGGCGACAGAGTTCCACTGGTAACTTCTCCCACGATTTTACCTGCGGATAACACTTGATAGCCGTGACGAGCAATGTTGCGTCCTTGGGTTTGCAAACCTACCAATCGGCGCTGCACTCCACTGGCTTTTTGCTGTGCTAAAACTTCCCGACCAATAAAATCGCCTTTGGTATCTAAGTGAATTAGCCAGCCCAAACCTGCTTCTAAGGGTGTGGTGATGTCATCGATATCTTGTCCGTAAAGTGCCATCGCCGCTTCTAGGCGTAGAGTGTCTCTCGCACCGAGTCCACAGGGAATAACACCAGCTTTATTGAGGGTTTGCCACAATTCTACTCCTACATCCGGGTCTACCATTACCTCAAAGCCATCTTCTCCGGTGTAACCTGTGCGGGCCAGGAAGGCAGGTTTCCCTAGTAGGGTTGCTTCTAGATGTCCGAAGGCTTTGATTGGTTGTAGGTCTTCTTGCACTAAGGGCTGGAGATATTTAATCGCTTTTGGCCCTTGTACGGCAATTAAGACTTTATCTGGTGAAAGGTCTTGGAATTGCACCTTATCCAGGTCAAGGTGTTGCAATAGCCATGCTTTATCTTTATTGGAGGTTGCCGCATTGACTATGATGAATGCTCTCTGTATACCAGCAGCGTCTTCACCTTGATAATAAACAATGATGTCGTCAATAATTCCGGCTTGGGGATTTAACAATACGGTGTATTGTGCTTGACCGGGTTGCAAACGACTCAAGTCGGAAGGCACTAATGGTTGGAGTTGGGAAATCAGGTTTTTACCTTGGAGGGTAAATTTGCCCATGTGGGAAATATCGAACATTCCGGCTGTATTTCTTACAGCCTCATGTTCGCGGCTAATGCCACTAAATTGCACAGGCATTTCCCAGCCCCCAAAGCTAGTAAATCGTGCTTTGAGTTCTACACCCACTTGATATAAAGGGGTTCGCGCCAGAGATTGGGCGTTGTCTTCTTGATTAGCCACAGGTAATTTTGCGTAGATGCGGAGCAACTTGCCGTTAGGCATCGCACCTCAACATCTATCATCCTACGAGATGCTTTCTGGTTTTACAGTCTTATGTATCAAATTAGGGCATGGGGAAGAGGCAGAGGGGCAGGGAGCAGAGGAGAAAGAGGTAATTTTTTATTCTCCCCCTTGCCCCCTGCTCCTCATTCCCCACTCCCTCATCCCCTTTGTCGCCTTCTGTGAGGTTTAATAGTTAATGGTGCAAGTGTTGAGATTTATTAAGAAGACATTATGAAATATTGGCGACTGTTAGCGAGCTTTGTCTTAGCTATGGTTCTTTTTTGCTTTCCCCTATCGGCGCAAGCTGCAAGTTCTTCCAGTATTACCCGTTCTGTGGGTAATGATGAACTTAAGGGCAAAGATTACTCTGGTCAAAGTTTAATTGGCACTGAGTTTACTAATCTCAAATTAGAGAATGCTAATTTTAGCAATGCTGACTTACGTGGCGGTGTGTTTAACGGTAGCGTATTGGAGGGAGTAAATCTGCATGGTGTTGATTTTAGTGAAGGCATAGCCTATCTAACAAGGTTTAAGAATGCTGATTTAAGTGATGCTGTGTTGACTGATGCAATGATGCTGCGTTCCACTTTTGATGATGTGAATGTCACGGGTGCTGATTTTACGAATGCAATTTTAGATGGGATACAAGTGAAAAAACTTTGTGTTAAGGCAAGTGGTGTGAATTCTAAAACTGGTGTCGATACTCGCAACTCTTTAGGATGTAAGTAGACTGTCAACGAATTTTAGATTTTAAATTTTGGATTTGGGATTGAAGATTCAAAATCCAAAATTTAAAAAATAACTTGCCAGCAAATGTGAAACTGTCTGAGTAACTGTCTCGCCAATTTTAGTAATACCATTAGTAGGCAATAGGCAAGAAAGCTTTCTGATCTGTACGGTGTTTTTTCAAAAATCAAAAATGAGTCCTATCGCATTAAGTAAGTGGGAATAAACTAAACTACTTTACTAAAAGTAAACACTCCTAAAACCCTTACTAATGACGAATGACAAAGGACAAATGACGACCCTTACCAGTTAACTTTATTTACGCCCATCTACTTACTGACATCAAATAAAGTGTCGATTAACATAGGGATTGTGCCGAAATTAGCTCACTACTGGCAGTAGCAACCACCTCAAATGCGATCGCCATTGCTAATAGTTTTTTAGGCGTTTTAGTCAACAGTAAATCTGCGGTTGAATGGATATTTTAGGTAAAACTATACAGTATTCTCCCAGGTATGAAACTTCAATAAAAAGAGCTAGCAGACTAATGCCATCTTTGATTTATACCCATAGGATCATGTTGATGATTCCTAAAACAAAAGATGACATCCAAAACCAATTATGTTTGGGGACTAGTAGCCGCTCCAATTGTAGTTACTCTGGCGCTGGGTTTCTCGGCAAGAGCGAATGCAGTTGAGTTAGGCGCTGCCTCTGATTACAATGTATTTGTTTTGGGAGATATCTCTCAACAATATACAGATATTGAAGGAAAACTTGCTGCTGGCGGTAACGTGAATTTCGTTGGCGGACTAGGAAGCAGACTTTCTGGCAATAGCGGTAACGTCGTAGTAGCTGGGCAAAACTTATCTTTAAGCAACGGTCAAGTCTACCACGGTAATGCTGTCTACGGAGGTAGCGCTAATGTTTCCGGCAATGTGGGATTTCCACAGGGAACCCTCAGCCAGGGTAATCCTATCGACTTTGATGCAGCAGGGAAAGAATTGCGATCGCTATCTGAATATTTAGCAACCTTGACTCCTACTGGTAACACAACAGTTCAACCTTGGGGTGCTATTAACCTGAGTGGTAGTGGTACTGCTTTCAATGTTTTTAATCTTGCTGGCTCATCTGTCTCCAAGACAAACTATTTTGAAATTAAGGGGGATGCCAATTCGACTATCGTTGTCAATATCAGCGGTAAGGATGTGTCCTTGCAAAACTTTGGTTTCAATATCATTGGCACAAATAAACAAAAGGTGATCTACAACTTCTATGAAGCAACAAACCTAACTGCTAGTGGGATTGGCATCGAAGGTAGTATTCTTGCTCCTTTGGCTAATTTCAATTTCAATAACGGTCAAGTTAACGGCAATGTGGTAGTAGCTTCCTTGACAGGAAATGGTGAGTCTCACAACTATCTGTTTAATGGTGATTTGCCAGATGTCCCAACTAAGTACTACACTCAGCCTCCGACTCCGGCTCCGATTCCGACTGTTACTCCGACTCCGGTTCCAGAACCAGCAAATCTTCCAGGATTAGGATTAATTGCTGTAGCATTTGGTTTATTTCGCTACAAACGTAATCAAACAACTTGCCTAAAATAATTAAAAATTTTTGGCAGCATAGCGCATGACGCGAACTTATTTACAGATTTTCGCTCATGCGCTATTTCCTTGCTCCCTACCTTCTACAATAAGGATAGACTTTATTGAGATTTGTATAGTTGGGGATAGGCTGTCATGGCTCCCGCCGTTTTAATTCAAAATCTGCAAAAACGCTACGGTACAGTGGTTGCCGTCCAGGATGTTTCCTTTCAGGTAGAACCAGGAGAAATTTTTGGTTTACTTGGCCCCAACGGTGCTGGGAAAACTACTACCTTGCGTGCCTTGTGTACACTCACCACACCGGATGCTGGCAAAATCGAAGTATCTGGCATCTCTGTGTTAGATAATCCCAGAGTCGCAAGACAACGATTAGGCTATGTAGCTCAGGAAGTCGCCATAGATAAAGTGTTGACTGGAAAAGAACTGCTGCAATTGCAAGCGGCACTTTATCACCTCCCAGGCGCAATAGCCAAACAGCGCATTGAGACAGTCTTAGATTTACTCGGTTTGCAAGAATACGCCAATAAAAAGACAGGAACCTACTCTGGCGGTTTACGCAAGCGCCTAGACTTGGCTGCTGGGTTGCTCCATGCACCGGATGTTTTGGTGTTGGATGAGCCAACTGTGGGGCTTGACATAGAAACCCGTTTTGTGGTATGGGATTTCCTGAGAAAATTACGTGCCTCTGGGACGACGGTAGTAATTACCAGCCATTACTTAGAAGAAATTGACGCCCTAGCCGATCGCGTGGCAATTATAGATCGCGGCGTTGTGATTGCCAGTGGGACACCTTCACAATTGAAAGATCAAGTAGGTGGCGATCGCATCACCTTACGAATCCGCGAGTTTTCTCCCATTGAGGAAGCAGAAAAAGCCAAAAATCTCTTGCAACCTTTGCCCTTTGTCCAAGAAGTAATCATCAACAGCGCTCAAGGGAATTCCCTTAACTTGGTGGTGACACCTCAAAACGATGTTCTGATTAACATACAGCAAGCGCTGAATACTGCTGGCTTGCCCATCTTTGGCATCGCCCAATCTCGCCCCAGCCTCGATGACGTTTACCTCGCCGCCACAGGACGCACCCTCATGGATGCAGAACTCGCAGCCGTTGCCACTCGCGATCCCAAGGCTGAGAAGAAGCAGAATATGAGATAGGGAATGGGGAATGGGGAATGGGGAATGGGGGAGAAATAACCAATGCCCAATGCCCAATGCCCAATTCCCAATGCCCTATCTAAATTCAAAATTCAAAATCCAAAATCTAAAATTGCTATGAGTGTTACTCCTAAATCTGATATCAATTGGCAGCCGCTAGCATCGCCGCTAGCAGATGTTAATGCTGAACCTAACTTTTTCGGTGAATTGGTGCAAGAAACGCTGGCTTTAACTCGTCGCTTGTTTATTCAGTTGCAACGCCGTCCCTCATCTTTGGTTGCTGGAATTATTCAGCCAGTAATGTGGTTGATACTGTTTGGGGCTTTGTTTCAAAATGCTCCCAAGGGTATATTTGGCAATACAACAAATTATGGTCAATTTTTAGCCGCTGGCATAATTGTGTTTACAGCCTTTGCTGGGGCGCTAAATGCTGGTTTGCCGGTAATGTTTGACCGCGAGTTTGGCTTTTTGAATCGTTTACTGGTGGCACCCTTAGCATCGCGCTTTTCTATTGTCTTTGCTTCAGCCATCTTCATCATCAGCCAAAGTTTGCTGCAAGCAGCGGTGATTGTAGCGGCAGCGGCATTCTTGGGGGCTGGACTACCAGATGCAGTAGGTTTAAGTGCGATCGCTCTAATTGTCTTACTCTTAGCTTTGGGTGTTACAGCTATCTCCCTCGGTTTAGCTTTCGCTCTACCCGGACACATTGAATTGATTGCAGTGATTTTTGTCACTAATCTACCATTATTGTTTGCTAGTACTGCTTTAGCTCCTCTATCCTTCATGCCTCAGTGGTTGCAGGTTATCGCTACCTTGAATCCTCTCAGCTATGCGATCGAACCAATTCGCTATCTCTATCTCCACAGTCATTGGGGACTAGGTAGTGTAGTAATGCAAGCTCCTTGGGGTGATGTTACCTTTGGGGGAGCGTTGCTGGTGTTGTTTGGCTTTGCCCTTGTCGCCTTGTTGAGTATTCAACCCCAACTGCGGCGGACTCTTGCTTAAAGAGATAAAATAGAGCAATTTTAGCGTCAAAATCCCATGAAAAAACCATTTTTACAAATTACTAGACTCCTTGTGGCCACCGTGGCAGGAATCAGCTTTACTTCCTTGCTTATGGTTCAACCCAGTTCGGCTCAAATCAGCAGCCCAGCCGATGCTTTTCCCAGTAATAGTACAACAGACCAAAATACCGACCCTTTCTCCCGCACGAACTCAGATAATTTCAATATGTTTGATCTGATTCATCGGGCGAATTTCGGTACTCTCAACTGGAATTCTGACCAGCAGAACGAAAAATTAGACTCAGCAGCAGCAGCATTTAAAGCAAGGCAACAAAAACTAATTCAAGGTCAACAACAGCAAGCAACCCCCAGTTTGCCAACGGTTACACTACCATCAGTTACGCCACCACCGGCTACAGCACCATCAGGTAACTAAAATCAAACAAATAACCCCAAACCTTTAGTACAAAGCCTAAGCTAGTTTTGAGGGTTTGTAGTAAGCACTTCAGTGCTTAGAAAATAAGGACTAAAGTCCTTACTACAAACTTGTTTCTCAATTTAAACTTGACACACTACTAAGGCTTGGGGTTAAGACTAGTTAAAAAATCCTTAGTTATCAGGTAAAAAACTACAACCCTAGTACAGCTAAAACATCGCTAGCATGGGTGGTGGTATTTACACTGGTGTCAACATGGGTAATTTTACCGCTAGGGTCAATTACGTAAGTAACGCGCTTGGCATAACCGCCGCCATCCACATCGAAAGCTTTGATGAGGGATTTGTCGCTATCAGCCAGTAGGGGAAAATTCAAATTATATTTTTGGGTAAATGCCTGATGGGAGACTTCATCATCTGCACTGACTCCCAAGATTACAATATCTTTTCCTTGATATTGAGACTGGGCATCCCGAAAACTACAGGCTTGTTTGGTGCAGCCTGGCGTGTCATCCTTGGGGTAAAAATACAAAACGACTGTCTTTCCGGCAAAATCAGATAAAGAGACTGTGTTGCCGTTTGTATCTTTGGTGGTAAATGCAGGTGCATCCGTACCAACTGCTAGAGGCATAATTAACCTTTCCTGTTTCAGATTGTTGATGCACTTGAAATTTTACATTAATTTATAATGATTAAATATAATTATCAAAAAATAGCAGAACTATACTTTAGGTAACTAATTTTGGTTAAATAAAATATCTGCTACAAAAAAATCAATTCTAAAATTAATCTTTTTGAGAAGAAAAATTTCTACCCATACACAATGCCTGCTGTTGATTCCCAAAACCCAAATATTTTTGTCTATCCTCAGAGCACAGTAGAAAGAGCCGAGCGATCGCTAGTGTGTTCACCCTTTAACGTATCTTTATTTGAAGTCATGGGACACCAGAGTGTGTCATTAGCTGCGATCGCCCTAGAAAATGGACTCAAGCAGGGCTATACTAAGCGCCCTTTATCAGAATTAGCGTGTGATAACGCCTTGGGCTGGCTGATTCAAGTGGGTGTATTGCGTCGAGAAGTCGATGGTCAGGGGATTACAGATAGTTTTCGCCTCACTCCCTTGGGACGCCAGTTGGTGGAACAGTACCAGGGAAAAAATTGGCGGACTGCTTCATGGCGCGATCGTTTATCCGATATTGTGATTCGTTGGTTACGGATACCTTTTTAGAATTAGGACTTACGCAAAACTATACGCTGTAGGGGCAATTCATGAATTGCCCCTACATGAAAATCAGTGTTTAGGCTATTGTTTGCGTAAGTCCTGAGAATAAAAAACCAAAGAGTTAGGATTAGGGAATCAAAGGGAACAATATATACGGAAACATCACATCTATTCATGAAGTCTTTACCATAATCATTTGACTTAAATTTGTGCATGGGGCATTGGGAATTGGGCATGGGGCATTGGGCATGGAAAAGAGGCAGAGAGGCAGGGTGAAGGGTATAGAGGAGAGGAATTTTCCCTTTGCTCCATTCTCCCTGCTCCCTGCTCCTGCTTTTTAAATGATGGATGGATTGTCTGGTGACTATTCACTCCTAAAATTCACCCTTATCTAGAAAAACTAACTAAATAGCAACTATGAAATCAATTATGGTAGTGGGGACAACATCCCATGCAGGGAAATCACTTTTAACCACAGCTATTTGTCGTATTCTGTCGCGGCGTGGTTGGCGAGTGGCTCCTTTTAAAGGTCAAAATATGGCTTTAAATGCTTATGTCACTGCCAGTGGTGGAGAAATTGGCTATGCCCAAGCAGTACAAGCTTGGGCGGCGGGAGTAGTGCCTTGGGTAGAAATGAACCCAATTTTACTCAAACCCCAAGGAGATATGACCTCCCAAGTAATTATTAAAGGTAGGTCTGTAGGTAAAGTGAGTGCCTCGGATTACTACGAGCAATATTTTGAAATGGGGTGGCGGACAATTGAAGAATCACTACAGCATTTAGGAACAGAATTTGATTTGCTGGTTTGTGAAGGTGCTGGTAGTCCAGCAGAGATTAACCTCAAGCACCGCGACTTAACTAATATGCGGGTGGCGAAATATTTGAATGCGCCAACAATGTTAGTAGTTGATATTGATCGGGGTGGTGCTTTTGCCCACGTAGTAGGCACTCTAGAGTTATTGGAACCGGATGAACGCGCTCTAATTAAGGGTGTAGTAATTAACAAGTTTCGAGGACAGCGATCGCTCCTAGATTCGGGGATAAAATGGTTAGAAGAACGGACAGGTATCCCCGTGATCGGTGTTATACCCTACTTGCAAGAAATGTTTCCAGCAGAAGACTCCCTTGATCTGCTAGAACGTCAATCGTCGTCGAATAAAGCCCAAACGGATCTCAACATTGCCGTTATCCGCTTACCAAGAATTGCCAACTTCACCGACTTTGACCCACTGGAATCAGAAAGTACAGTTTCAGTAAAATACTTAAGTCCTAAGCAAGATTTAGGACATCCTGATGCCGTAATTATTCCAGGTACAAAGACCACCATTGCTGATTTGCTACTGCTGCAAAAAAGTGGTATGGCAGAAGCCATCCAAAACTATGCTGCTTCTGGTGGGACGGTTTTAGGTATCTGCGGTGGTTATCAAATGCTTGGTCAAATCATCGCTGATCCAGAAGGGATAGAAGGACAAGCTGGCAGATTTCAAGGGTTAAATCTTTTACCAATTAGAACTGTAATTACAGGACAAAAAATCGCCCGCCAGCGCCAAGTTAGCTCAAATTATCCGCAACAGGGCTTGCCAGTCAATGGCTTTGAAATCCACCAAGGGCGATCGCGCATCGAACAACAAGGCATCGACCCCCAATCCTACCATGCCCTATTTGACGATATTAATTTAGGATTAGTGGATAGTTGTCAATCGGTGTGGGGAAGTTATCTTCACGGGTTGTTTGATAACGGCCCTTGGCGACGGGCTTGGTTAAATCGCCTCCGTCAACAGCGCGGTTTAAAATCTTTGCCCACAGGTGTTGCTAACTATCGAGAACAGCGAGAGCAGATTTTGGACTCCCTAGCCACTGAAGTTGAAAGCCATTTAGATTTAAGTCTGTTTTTGTCTTAAGCTAAAATACGTTGAAATGCAAATTTTTCGTTAAGACCGTCATTTGTCATTTGTCATTGGTCATTTGCAAAGGACGACTGACAAAGGACGAATGACAAGACTACATTAAATGCGTAACACTGATGATTGTTTGTGTCCGCTTTTTACCAGATGATGTCACAGTAGATGCCGAGGTGGGAGAAGCCCTCTTAGATGTAGCAGAGAGGGCTGGGGTATTTATTCCCACCGGTTGTCTTATGGGGTCTTGTCACGCTTGCACTGTGGAGTTAGAGGATGGAGAAATCATCCGCGCTTGTATCACCGCAGTACCACCACGCGAGGAATTAACAATTAATTTGTTTAGCGATCCAACTTGGTAAGGGACTTCCAACAAATACAGTAGGAGGAAGAAGGCAGGAGGCAGAAGGCAGAAGTTCTTTAATTTTGAATTTTTTAGCGCAGTGTTAGCGAGTCCGCGTACTCTTACAGAGAAGCAAGCTACGCGCAGCGTCTCGTAGAGAGCGTCATTTTGAATTGATATCTTCCTCATCCTCACACTCAGCACTGAGTAGCGTCAAAGGTAAAAGACTTTGAACGTAGTTTGCGCGATCGCGTCACAATATTTCAAGAAGCCTATATTCTAGAAAAATGTCTGCTAAACACAAAGATAGTAGAAGTACTATGCAATCTCGTGACTGGCCAATTGAGCAATTACCTGGGTTGAGCCACGAGGAACAATGTCAACTGCAAAATTGTGGGATTAGTAGCACAGTCGTACTATTCAAACAAGGGAAAACTCTAGAAGAAAGATTAGTCTTAGCAAATAAACTACAGATTCATCTTCAACATATAAATAAATGGATGGCTTTAGCTGACTTGGCGCGTATTCCTAGTGTAGGTACACAATATTGTGGTTTATTGCTCCATGCGGGTATTGGTTCTGTAGTTCAGTTAGCTCAAACTCCCACTCACAGATTGCACCAACAAATTATGCGCTTGCAAGTAGCAACAATGCAGCGACGAGATTTGTGTCCAGCAATTGAGCTAGTACAACAGTGGAGTCAGCAAGCGAAAACATTAGGGATTGGGGATTAGGGACTGGGGGAGATATGGGGATGAGGGGGGATGAGGGAGAAATATTGAACAAGTTTCTTCCCAATCCCCAATCCCTAATCCCTAATCCCCACTTTCTACTCTTTTGCTAAAACACCATTAAGGAAGATATCAGCGAGTCCTTCGGCCATTTCCTGCATTTGTTGGGGGGAAGCGTCAGGTTCTATGATGGTGTTGTTGGAAAAACCTGCGATCGCAAACATTCCTAAAAAAACTTTGGCAACTAGCTTGGCGTCAGTTTGACGATAAATGCCTTTATCCATCGCTGTTTGAAAGAATGCTTCACCGACATCGGTCATTTTGTTAATGACTTCTAATTGAATGCGATCGCGCAAGTCGGGGTGAAACTGCACTTCCATAAAACAAACGCGCATCAAATCGGCATTTTTTTGAAAATTCCACATCCGACGGCGCATCACCTGAGCTACGGCTTTATAGCTGCCCATTTCACTCAATTCTGTTAGCAAATCGGTGAGAATCTCTACCCAACCATTCGTGGCTACTTCCACCAAAATCGCTTTTTTATTGGGAAAATGACGAAACAGAGTGCCTTCAGCTACACCTGCTGCTTGTGCTAAGTCGCGGGTGGTAGTACCGTCAAATCCCTGAGAGGCAAACAACCTTTGTGCTGCCTGCAAAATCCGGGTGCGCGTCTGAGCCTCTGAAGGCGGGGAAGAATTAAAAACTCGCATAACAGTTATGGTTAGATATCCGGAACAGGACTTGTAGCATTATTGTCTAATGTCAAGTACAAAGACCCACTGAAAGCTTAATACAAGATTAACGCCGTTTTGCTAAGTATCCTGTTATTTAGGTAATGTAACTTTATCTTAATTTTCGCTTATGAACCAGATCAGTCGGTCAATTTTAGATTTTAAATTGGGGATTTTGGATTGGTCAGATCAAGTATCTGTCATATTGCGGCGGTTGTTTGTCACTTTGTTAGCTTTGATCGTTTTCTGGTGGGGATTACTACCAGAAATTGCTCTGGCTCAAACTCAGACAGCACCTTCTCCTCAAGAAACCAAAACTCAAACCCCGCCAGTTCAAAGTTCGATCCAACCTTATCTGGATCGAGTCATCAAGCAGTTAACGGAGTTTCGCCTCGAAAATGGTCTAAAATTCATTGTTTTAGAACGGCATCAAGCGCCAGTAGTTTCTTTTCTTACTTATGCAAATGTTGGTGGTGTGGATGAGCCAGATGGCAAAACTGGCGTAGCTCACTTTCTGGAACATTTAGCATTTAAAGGCACGACGCGCATTGGTACAGAAGACTACAAAAAAGAAAAACCACTACTTGAAACCTTAGAAAGGTTAGATGCCCAAATTAAAACAGCAAAAACCGATGGCAAAAAAGATGAGGTTGCTCGGTTAGAAGCTGAGTTTAAGAAAGTGGAATCGCAAGCAGCCAAGCTAGTCAAGCAAAACGAATTGGGGCAAATTGTCGAACAAGCGGGAGGCGTGGGTTTAAATGCCAATACTTCAACTGAAGCTACCCGCTATCTGTACAGCTTTCCTGCTAATAAGTTAGAACTTTGGATGTCACTGGAATCAGAGCGATTTCTCGATCCTGTAATTCGTCGTGAGTTTTATAAAGAAAGAGATGTAATTTTAGAAGAACGACGGATGCGGGTAGATAATTCACCCATTGGCATGATGGTGGAAAAGTTTATCGATACTGCTTACAAAGCCCATCCTTACAGGCGTCCAGTGATTGGTTATGACGAAGATATTCGCAATCTGACACCAGAAGATGTCCAAAAGTTTTTTGATACTCACTACGTACCAAGTAATTTGACCATTGCCATTGTCGGAGATGTTAACCCGGCTGAGGTGAAAAAACTGGCGCAAACTTATTTTGGCCGCTATGAAGCCAAAACCAAAGCTGTTGAACAAATCCCGGTGGAACCGCCACAACAACAAACACGGGAAGTTACTTTACAACTACCTTCTCAACCTTGGTATTTAGAAGGTTATCATCGTCCGGCAATTACTCATCCAGATAATGCAGTCTATGAAATCATTGGCAGTTTATTAAGTGATGGGCGCACCTCGCGGCTGTATAAATCTTTGGTAGAAAAGCAGCGTTTGGCGCTAAATGCCCAAGGTTTTAGCGGATTTCCTGGAGATAAGTATCCAAACCTGATGTTGTTCTATGCTCTCACGGCTCCTGGTCATACAGTTGATCAGTTGGCAGTGGCTTTGCGTCAAGAAATTGACAAATTAAAAACTGAGCCTGTAGCGACGGTTGATTTAGAACGGGTGAAAACCCAAGCACGGGCGAGTTTGTTACGTACCCTCGATTCCAATATGGGGATGGCTCAACAATTGTTGGAATATGAGGTGAAAACTGGCTCTTGGCGGAATTTGTTTAAGCAGTTGGATGACATTTCGGCGGTGACGACGGCTGATATTGTGCGAGTAGCGAAGGAAACGTTTACGGCAAAAAATCGGACGATTGGTAAGCTGTTGTCAAAAGAAGCTTAAGAGAAACGAACTACGAAGGATACTAAGGAAGAGAGTATGCAGAGGCACAAGGTGAAGAGTAAAAGGCGGATGGTGTTCAAAATCCAAAATGGGAAGAGGCTTGTTTATGCTTTGGTTGCTGTTTTTGCGTGTTTACTTTTAACTTGTAACTTTTCTCTGGCGGCGACGGCTGAGGCGAAGCATTACACAGAGTTGCAGTTGCCACCGCTACCTGAGATTAAGTTACCCAAGTATGAGCGGTTTGTGCTTCAAAACGGCTTAGTTGTCTATTTAATGGAGGATCACGAATTGCCGTTGGTGAATGGGACGGCGTTTGTGCGGACAGGAAATCGCTTGGAACCAATGGAAAAAGTTGGGTTGGCTGGTTTTACAGGCGCGGTGATGCGGACTGGTGGAACCAAGAAGCATTCGCCTGATGAACTCAACGAGATATTGGAACAACGGGCAGCTTCGGTGGAAACTAGTATTAGTGAAGCTTCTGGTGGTGCAAGCTTTGACGCACTCAGTGAAGATTTAGAAACGGTGTTTGGGCTGTTTGCTGAGGTATTGCGATCGCCAGCATTTGCTCAAGAAAAGCTAGACTTGGCGAAAACTCAGGCTAAGGGTGGCATTGCCCGTCGCAATGACGATCCAAATGGGATTGCTAGTCGAGAATTTAAGAAATTGATCTATGGCAAAGATAGCCCTTATGCTCGCACCATAGAGTATGCAACGGTGGATCAGGTTGAGCGTGAGGATTTGCTCAAGTTTTATCAGCAATATTTCCACCCCAATAATATGATTTTGGGGATTGTAGGGGATTTTGATTCTAAGAAAATGCGATCGCTCGTTCAAGCTAAGTTGGGCGACTGGAACCGCAACCCAGGTGTTGCTAAACCGACATTACCAAAGGTTTTGCCAGCTAATACAGGTGGAGTATTTTTTGTCAATCAGCCACAACTGACACAAAGTAGTGTGCTTATCGGCCATTTAGGTGGACGGTTTGACAGCCCCGATTATGCGGCGCTGGATGTATTAAATGGAGTGTTAAATGGATTTGGTGGACGCTTATTTAATGAATTGCGATCGCGCCAAGGTTTAGCTTACTCTGTCTATGGCCAGTGGAGTCCCCGTTTCGACTATCCTGGCATGTTTATTGCTGGTGGACAAACGCGATCGGATGCTACCGTCCAGTTTGTCAAAGCCTTACAAAGTGAAATCAAGCGCATCCAAACTCAAAGAGTGACAGCAAAAGAACTAGCTTTTGCAAAAGAGTCTACACTCAACTCCTTTGTGTTCAACTTTCAAGATCCCAGTCAAACTTTATCGCGGTTGATGCGATATGAATATTACGGTTATCCTGCTGATTTCCTCTTTCGCTATCAAAAAGCCGTCGCCGCCACCACAGCAGCTGATGTGCAACGGGTAGCACGAGAATACCTCAAGCCAGAAAAGATCGTGACTTTAGTAGTGGGAAATCAAACCGCTATTCAACCACCATTGACGCAACTAGCAGCACAGGTGACACCGATAGATGTAACAATTCCTGGTTCACAGCCACAGGCGAAGAATTAATTCCATCTTTAACCCTTTTTTAAGGTGGTCGCCGTGAGGCGGAGAGATCATTTTGAATGTGTAGCATCTGAACACAGCCCTCATTCATAACAAATTACAGTCAAACTAAAAATAGAGACGCGATTTATCGTGTCTCTATTTTTATGGGATACTCAACAAAATCAAAAATGCGCTCCTACAAAATCATTTCTTCATTAGACAAAACTCCCTTAATTGAGTCTCGAAAATTCATCTATAAAACTTGATTTTCTTTAATTGCATAGCAAAATATAAGAGAAGGGTTTTGGATGTGAGGTTTAGTTTAATCCTATCCAAGGCTGTGTAGCTGAATATAAATGTATAGCAATGTATTTAAGGAGGCGACCACATGGTTAGGATAACAATATCTGACCTGCATCCTATCGGGGATGAAAAGCAATATGATGAACTAACCGATAAGGAAATGAAGGCTATAGAAGGTGGTTATGGAAAAAGAAGAAGAAGAAGAAGCTCAGGAACCTCAGTCAATGATCCGTCAGGTATAGTCAGTGAACTAAATGATCGATTTGATAATTGGCTGGATGTACTAAATAACAAGCTAGGAGAAGTCCAAACAGAAATTGTTGAGAGCATTTAATTTTTTGCAATTAATTTTGAAATTAATTTAAATCGTGCGTTTTAAGACTGAATTCATCTTAGAACGCACAATTTTTATGGCAATTATTATAGTATTTCCTAATCACATGAGGTACATCAAAATCCCCTCATTGCTTGCTGGAAGGGGGTTAGAGGTGGGGTTATTGTATCTCACTCAAGCGAGAACCGCTATATCTAAAATTTATTGTAGGGTAGACATTGCACACAATGTAATTTTTATATTGTGAGAGAACGACAAGCATTGCCAAAGCCCAACCTAATGCTATAACTGCAAACAAGATTTTAATCATGTATGAAGTAGGGATATACCCTAAAACTTCGTAACCTTCAGGCGTTTAAAAACTGCTATATAGAATCTTTCAAGATGTTCAATTCTCGTTATTTTTTAGTTTAAATCAATATTTGACTCTACTTTTTCGTATTTAAACTCGATGCCAAAAACAGACTTATATCATTTATTTATGTCTTTTTTAGCATGTTAATTGCCTTGATTTTCATGAAAGTTATGGATAAAAATTGCATTAACAGTTAAGCGATATCCAGCTTAGTTGTTCATATCCAACAAGACCTTTTAGGAGTAAATCATGGCTCAAATTACACTTTCTGAGTTGTATCTAACTGGCTCAGAATTGTTCCAAGATTCCGAAAGCTTCTTAACTGAACTCAACGAGATGAATTCTATCGCCGTACATGGTGGACAAGGTGAAGGATACGATGACTTCTTGACCTATGGCGAAAAGGGATTTGAATTCTCCATCTTAG